>NZ_JBRRET010000006.1:0-159835 GCF_056760435.1 Stenotrophomonas sp. STEN008
CCCCCGCCCCCCAAAGGGCACCCACCCCGCTTTCTATTTTTTTCTGCTTTCTGGTGTAAATGTTTTTGGGGTCATTGCGTTTTTCCACTTAAAATGGTTTCTGACCCCGGATTCATTTCGATCAGCCGCCGGAATCTGTCGAAGGTGGGGCGGTGTCAGAGTGCGGGGTGTCAGCCGCAGGACTGCACGCCCTGCCAACAAAAAACCCCGCTTGCGCGGGGTTCTCTGTGCGTTGCGTGCAGCGCGAACGCTTACGGACGGCGGGCCAGAGCCTCGATGTCCTTGGCCTTCGGCAGCAGGTCCTGCTTGCTCACGCGCAGGAAGCCGATCGTGAGCATCGGCACCGCGACCAGGATCGACGACATGACCACGATCACCGCACCGATCATGTGCGTTTCGGCCAGGCCTTCCATCGAGCTGCCACCGTACAGGTACAGGGCCAGTGCGGACAGGAAGAACATCACCGCGGTGATCACCGTACGCGACAGCGTCTGGTTGATCGAACGGTTCAGCACTTCCATCGGCTCCACGCGCAGGCTGCGGAAGTTCTCGCGGACGCGGTCGAACACCACGATGATGTCGTTGATCGCAAAGCCCATCACCGACAGCAGGCCGGCCAGCACCGTCAGGTCGAACTCGCGGCCCAGCAGGGACACGTAAGCCACCGTCACGATCAGGTCGAACATGGCCACGATGCTGGCGGTGACCGCGAACTTCCATTCAAAGCGGACGGCGATGTAGATCAGGAAGCCGGCCAGCATGAAGATGGTGGCGTACAGGCCGTTCATCGCCAGATCCTTGCCGATCTGCGGGCCGACGAACTCATTGCGCAGCACCGTCGCCTGGTTGTCGGCCGAGGACAGCGCCTTGACCACGGCCGCCGCGGTGGCCTTGTCCTCGGCGGCGGAATCGCCGGTACCCGGGGCATGCTCACCGTGCGGCGCCAGGCGGATCAGCAGGTCGGTACTGCCACCGACGCTCTGCACCTGGGCGCCGTCGAAGCCGCTCTGCTCGAGCTTGGTGCGGACCTGCTCGACGTCCACCGGGCGTTCGAAGCGGGCCTCGATCAGGGTGCCACCGGTGAAGTCCAGGGCATAGTTGAAGCCCTTGAAGCCGATGATGGCGATCGATGCCAGGAACACGATGATCGTGACGACCATGGCGACATGGCGCCACCGCATGAAATCGACCTTGGTGTCGTTCGGGAGGATGTGCAGCGGAAACAGTTTCATGTGCGTGTCGTCCCGTCAGATGGCCACGTTCTGGAGCTTCTTGCGGCGGCCGTAGATCAGCGTCGCCAGCGCACGCGACACGGTGATCGCGGTGAACATGGAGGCGAAAATACCGATGATCATGGTCAGCGCGAAGCCCTTCAGCGGACCGGTACCGAATGCGAACAGTGCCACGCCGACGATCAGGCCGGTCAGGTTGGCGTCGAGGATGGTGCCGGAAGCGCGCTCGTAACCGGTCACGATCGCGGTCTTGCCCGGAACACCGGCCCGCAGCTCTTCACGGATACGCTCGTTGATCAGCACGTTGGCGTCGACCGACAGGCCGACCGACAGCGCCAGGCCGGCAAAGCCCGGCAGGGTCATGGTCGCGCCGAACAACGACATCACTGCCACCACGATCAGCAGGTTGAACAGCATCGCCACCGACGTGATGATGCCGAACATGCGGTAGTAGATGCTGAAGAACACCAGGGTGAACAGGAAGGCGAAGACCACGGCGCGCATGCCGTTCTTGACGTTCTCGGCACCCAGGCTCGGGCCGACCACGCGCTCTTCGACGAAGTCCATCGGCGCGGCCAGCGAGCCGGACTTCAGCAGCTTGGCCAGATCTTCGGCTTCCTTCTTCTGCAGGCCGGTGGTCTGGAAGTTCTTGCCGAACACGCCATTGATGTTGGCCACCGAGATCACTTCCTCGTTGACCTTGAAGCCGCGCACTTCCTGGCCGTCGACCACGGTCACGGTCGGCACGCGTTCGGTGTACACCACCGCCATCGGCTTGTTCACGTTGGCGCTGGTGAAGTCGAACATGCGCTGGCCACCGACGTTGTTCAGCGTCACGCTGACCGCCGGGGCACCGCTGTTGGCGTCGGTCACCGCCTGCGCAGCCACCATCTGGTCGCCGGTGACGATCACGCGCTTGTTCAGCAGGATCGGGCCGCGGCCGTCACGCTGCTGGTAGACCTTGGCTTCCGGCGGGATGCGGCCGGCGTTGATGGCGTCCTGGGCGTTGCCCTCGACCACCGCACGGTATTCCAGGGTGGCGGTCGCACCGATCATGCGCTTGGCTTCGGCCGTGTCCTGCACGCCGGGCAGCTGCACCACGACGCGGTCGGCGCCCTGGCGCTGGATGATCGGCTCGGCCACGCCCAGCTGGTTCACGCGGTTGCGCAGGGTATTGATGTTCTGCTCGATGGCGCCGTTGGCGATCTGCGAGATCTCGGCCTCCGGCACGGTCACCGTGATGCGGCTGCCGCTGACGTCGTAACCGAGGGTCGGCTGCGCCTTGAGCAGGGCCGTGCGGGCGCGCTGCGCGGCGTCGTCACCGGCGGACGGGCTCAGGTTGGCCACGATGCTGTTGTCGGCGCGACGCTCGACCGACTGGTACGGAATGCGTGCGTCGCGCAGGGTGCTGCGCACGTCTTCGGTATAGGCATCCAGGCGCTTGTCCAGCGCAGCCTTCTGGTCCACCTGCAGCACGAAGTGCACGCCGCCCTGCAGGTCCAGGCCGAGCGTCATCGGGCGACCGCCAAGATTGGCCAGCCAGTCCGGAACGGTGGATGCCAGGTTCAGCGCGACCGTGTAGTTCTCACCCACGCTGTCGCGCAGCAGGTCGCTTGCCGCGGCCTGGGTCTTGAGGTCCGGCAGGCGGACGATCAGGCTCTCGCCTTCCTTCTCCGCGCCGAGGCTGGCGATGCCGGCCTTCTTCAGGTCAGCCACCACGCGGTCGCGGAGGGCGTCGTCGACCTGTCCGCCACGGTTGGCGGTGATCTGGACGGCCGCGTCCTTCTGGTAGATGTTGGGCAGCGCATACAGCGTACTGAGCGCAAGTACGATCAGGATGACGACGTACTTCCAGCGTGGAAATTCGAGCATTGCTTGGGTCCCGCGCGGCGCCATCCCCGGCGCCGCGGTTGTGCATCGGAAAGGGAGTGGCTTACTGGGCCGACTTCAGGGTACCGGCCGGCAGCACGTTGCCGACAGCGCCCTTCTGCACGCGGATGCGCACGTTCTCGGCCACTTCCAGGGTGACGAAGTTGTCGCCGATGTCGGTGACCACGCCGGCGATGCCACCGTTGGTCAGCACTTCGTCGCCACGCTTGATCTTCTCCAGCATGGCCTTGTGCTCCTTCTGCCGCTTCATCTGCGGGCGGATCATCAGGAAGTACATGATGGCGATCAGGATGATCGGGAACAGCAGCGTGGTCAGGCCCATGCCCTGCGGTTGGCCACCGGCGGCCTGGGCGTGGGCGGCGGGAATCAGGAAGGCAAGCAGGTTCATCTTTGGTCCTTTGGTTGGGCGGCGCTCCGGCCCTTTCACGGGCGCGGGGTGTCGACCGCGGATCTGGGTCAGCCTTGAAGTATGCCATGGCCCCGGACGTTCGTCCCCGGGCCGTTCGGCAGGGGGGCGCCGGGTTACAGCGGCGGCGGAACCGCTCCGCGTGCCGCATAGAAGGACTCGCGGAAGGCCTGGAAGGTTCCCGCCTCGATCGCCGCCCGGATGTCGGCCATCAGCTTCTCGTAGTAGAACAGGTTGTGCAGGGTGCCCAGCATCGGCGCCAGCATCTCGTTGCAGCGGTCCAGGTGGCGCAGGTACGAGCGGGTGTAGCCGCCGGTACAGGCCACGCAGCCGCAGCCCGGTTCGATCGGGTCCATGTCCCGCGCATACTGCGAATTGCGGATGCGGACGGTACCGAACGAGGTGAAGTAATGCCCGTTGCGCGCGTTGCGGGTCGGCATCACGCAGTCGAACATATCGACGCCGCGTGCGACACCCTCGACCAGGTCTTCCGGCCGGCCCACGCCCATCAGGTAGCGCGGGCGGTCGCCCGGCAGCTCCGGATCCAGGTGGTCGAGCATGGCGTTGCGCTCGTGCTCCGGCTCGCCCACGGCCAGGCCACCGATGGCATAGCCATCGAAGCCGATCGCCTGCAGGGCCTCGGCCGAGCGGCTGCGCAGGTCGGTATGCACCCCCCCCTGGACGATCCCGAACAGGGCCGCATCGTTGCCGAGCTCGTCATGGGCGTTGCGGCTGCGCTGGGCCCAGCGCAGGCTCAGCTCCATCGACCGGCGGGCGACGTCCTCGGTGGCCGGGTACGGGGTGCACTCGTCGAAGATCATCACCACGTCCGAATCGAGCACCTTCTGGATCTTCATGCTCTCTTCCGGGCCGAGGAACACCCGGGCCCCGTCGGTCGGCGAAGCGAAGGTCACGCCTTGTTCGGTGATCTTGCGGCGGTGGGCCAGCGAGAACACCTGGAAACCGCCGGAATCGGTCAGGATCGGGCCGTCCCAGCGGCAGAAGCCATGCAGTCCGCCGTGGTCGGCGATGATGTCCAGGCCCGGACGCAGGTACAGATGGAAGGTGTTGCCAAGGATGATCTCGGCCCCCAGCGCGCGCACCTGGTCCGGCAGGATGCCCTTGACCGAGCCATAGGTTCCCACGGGCATGAAAGCCGGCGTTTCCACCGTGCCGCGCGGGAAGGTCAGGCGGCCGCGACGGGCACGGCCGTCGCGGGTCTTGAGCTGGAACTGCAGTCGGGACATGGAGCGGTCGTTCAGGCAAATAGTTGCCTATTGTCTCCCAAGAAGGCGTGCGCACCAAGGTGCGCACCCACAAGGGTCCCTGCCCTCCCGGCGCGCCCTACCCTGCCTGCGGGAACAGCAGCATCGCGTCGCCGTAACTGAAGAAGCGATAGCGCTGCTGGATCGCGTGCTGATAGGCCTCGAACACCCGCTCCTTGCCGGCAAAGGCCGAAATCATCATCAACAGGGTGCTTTCCGGCAGATGGAAATTGGTCACCATCGCGTCAACGCTGCGGATCCGATAGCCCGGGGTGATGAAGATCTGCGTCTCGCCGGCGAACGGCAACAGCTCGCCGTCACGCATCGCACTTTCCAGCGCGCGCACCACGGTGGTGCCGACACCGATCACGCGCCCGCCCGCAGCGCGGGTCCGACGCACCTGCTGCACCAGCTCGGCGCCCACGTTCAGCCACTCGCGGTGCATCACGTGGTCCTTCAGGTCATCGGCTCGCACCGGCTGGAAGGTGCCTGCCCCCACGTGCAGGGTGACGTGGCCGAACTCCACGCCCTTGTCCTTCAGCGCGGCCAACAGCGGTTCATCGAAATGCAGGCCGGCGGTCGGTGCCGCCACCGCTCCCACCTCCCGCGCGAACACGGTCTGGTAGCGCTCGCGGTCGTCCACGCCCGGCTCGCGCTGGATGTAGGGGGGCAGCGGCAGGCGTCCGGCGTGCAGCAGCCACTGCTCCAGTGACTCGGGCACATGGAACTGCAGCACATAGAACTCGCCGTCGCGGCCCAGCACTTCGGCTTCGCCACCGGCATCGAGCGCGATGCGGCTGCCGGCCTTGGGCGACTTGCTGGCGCCGACCTGGGCACGCGCCTGCTGGCCGCCGAGCAGGCGCTCGATCAGGATCTCGACCCGCCCACCGCTGGCCTTCTGACCGAACAGGCGCGCCGGGATCACGCGCGTATCGTTGAATACCAGCAGGTCGCCCGGCTGCAGCAGCGAGGGCAGATCACGCACCTGCAGGTCGGTGAAGGCGGCAGGGGCCGGAGGCACCAGCAGCAGGCGGCTGGCGGAACGTTCAGCCAGCGGCGCCTGCGCGATCAGTTCAGCCGGCAGGTCGTAGTGGAAATCGGACTTCTTCAAGGCAGTGGGCGGCAACAGGTCGACAATGGCGCGCATTGTACGGCCAGCGTCTGCGAGCCGGCGTGGTCCGCGGCGAACGTCGCGCAAAATGCTGCTATGCAACAGGTTTCTGCGGGGTTATCGCGCAAAAAAACAAGTGCTAGCATCGAGATGGAAGTCCGCTGCACGAGGCCGCCCAGCGCGCGTGATGACGCGCGTTTTGCTTTTTGATGGCCCGTGCGCCCCATTGTTTCAGGAGATCTGCAATGAGCTTCATCGAACGCCTCGCCCCACTGCGCAGCCAGCCCGGCACCCGCCTCACCACCGGCCTGGACGACGCCACCCTGACCACCCTGTCCGTCCGCCATCCTCAGCTGGTGGCCGCGGTCGAGGCCGCCGCCGCGGAGTTCGCCCGTGTGCAGGGCGAACTGGGGCCGTTGCTGGGGCAGGACGAACAGGCGCAGATCGATGCCATGCAGGACGGGTTCGTCAATTTCTACGCCGACGACGCCGTTACGCCCTATGTGGCGCTGGCCGCGCGCGGCCCGTGGGTGGTCACCCTGAAGGGGGCGGTGCTGTATGACGCTGGCGGCTACGGCATGCTCGGCTTCGGTCATACCCCCGACACGGTGCTGGAGGCGATGGCCCGACCGCAGGTGATGGCCAACATCATGACCCCCAGCCTGTCACAGCAGCGCTTCATCACCGCCCTTCGCGCCGAGATCGGCCACCGTCGTGGCGGCTGCCCGTTCGCCCGTTTCATGTGCCTGAACTCCGGCTCGGAAGCGGTCGGGCTGGCCGCACGCATCGCCGACGTCAACGCCAAGCTGCAGACCGACCCGGGTGCGCGCCACGCCGGCGCCGCGATCAAGCGCGTGGTGGTCAAGGGCAGCTTCCATGGCCGCACCGACCGGCCGGCGCTGTACTCCGATTCCAGCCGCAAGAGCTACATGCAGCATCTGGCCAGCTACCGTGGCGAGGATTCGGTGATCACCGTGGCGCCGTACGACGAAGCCGGCCTGCGCGCGGTGTTCGAGGACGCCGCCCGCAACAAGTGGTTCATCGAGGCGGTGTTCCTGGAGCCGGTCATGGGCGAAGGCGATCCGGGCCGCTCGGTGCCGCCGTCGTTCTATGCCCTGGCCCGCGAATTGACCCGCGCGCACGGCAGCCTGCTGTTGCTCGATTCGATCCAGGCCGGCCTGCGCGCGCACGGCGTGCTGTCGGTGGTTGACTACCCGGGCTTCGAAGGCCTGGATCCGCCGGACATGGAAACCTACTCGAAGGCCCTGAACGCGGCCCAGTACCCGCTGTCGGTGCTGGCGGTGACCGAGCATGCCGCACAGCTGTACCGCAAGGGCATCTACGGCAACACCATGACCAGCAACCCGCGTGCGCTGGACGTGGCCTGCGCGACGCTGGCACAGCTGACCCCGCAGGTGCGCGCCAACATCGCCGAGCGCGGCGCCGAAGCCGTGCGCAAGCTGGAACAGCTCAAGGGCGAGCTTGGCGGGCTGATCACCAAGGTGCAGGGTACCGGCCTGCTGTTCTCGTGCGAGCTGGCGCCGCAGTTCAAGTGCTACGGCAGTGGTTCCACCGAAGAATGGCTGCGCCGGCATGGCATCAATGTGATCCATGGCGGCGAGAACTCGCTGCGCTTCACGCCCCACTTCGGCATGGACAGCGAAGAGCTGGATCTGCTGGTGGGCATGGTCGGCCGCGCCCTGCGTGAAGGCCCGCGACGCGAGCAGGCTGCGGCGGCGTAAGCCCCCGCTTTTTGTAGAGCCGAAGGCAGCGGCAGGAGCCGCTGCCAACGTCGCTGGCGACGGCCCGAAGGGTGCCGGTCAGGACGACCGGCATAGCCCATGCTCGGCTAGGGCATTGCCGCGATCTGAACGAAGAGCAGCCGAGCATGGCTCGGCTCTACAGAAGGCCTCTCAAGGCCTCATAATCCTTGGACACCCCGTCCCTGACCGCCCTGCGGTCGGCGACGGGGCGTTTTCGTTTCCGGCCAAGAGACAGGAAGATCCATGAAATCGATCTGTGTGTACTGTGGTTCCAACGCTGGCAGCAAGCCGGCCTATACCGAACGCGCCATTGCACTGGGCGACCGCATCGCCCGCGACGGCCTGCGCCTGGTGTATGGCGGCGGCAACGTCGGCCTGATGGGAACCGTGGCCAATGCCGTGCTCGCGGCCGGCGGCGAGGTCACCGGCGTGATTCCCCGCCAGCTGGCCGACTGGGAAGTGGCCCATCGTGGCCTGACCGAGCTGGAGATCGTCGGCTCGATGCACGAACGCAAGTCGCGCATGTTCGACCTGGCCGACGGCTTCGTCGCCCTGCCCGGCGGCTTCGGCACCATGGAGGAGATCTTCGAGATGCTGACCTGGCGCCAGCTGGGCATCGGCAACAAGCCCTGTGCATTCCTGGACGTGGACGGCTTCTACGCGCCGCTGATCGGCATGATCGATCGCATGGTGGATGAGCGCTTCCTGCACCCGGACCAGCGCCAGGACCTGTGGTACGGCTCGGACATCGAGCAGATGCTGGA
Source organism: Stenotrophomonas sp. STEN008 (assembly GCF_056760435.1). NCBI lineage: Bacteria > Pseudomonadati > Pseudomonadota > Gammaproteobacteria > Lysobacterales > Lysobacteraceae > Stenotrophomonas > Stenotrophomonas sp. STEN008. Next base: position 8,432 of record NZ_JBRRET010000006.1, read on the forward strand.
GTGGATGAAGAACTACCAGCCGGCACAGGCCTCCAAGTGGATCGACGAGAAGCGCCGCGCCGCCCTGCGTTGATCGTCCGCCGCGTGGCGTCTCAGGGCGCCACGTCGGCCCAGGGAGCCGGTCGCCCCAGCAGGTAGCCCTGGCCGTAATCGCAGCCCAGTTCGCGCAGTGTCTGCCGCTGGGCTTCGGTTTCGATGCCTTCGCCGATGGTTTCGATGCCCAGCGTGCGCGCCAGCGACAGCACGCCCTGTACCAGCGCGCGGGTGCTCTGCACTTCCGGTCCATGCAGGCCGGCAATGAAGCTCTGGTCGATCTTCAGCGTGCTGATCGGGAAGCGGTGCAGGTACGACAACGCCGAGAAGCCGGTGCCGAAGTCGTCCAGCTGCACCTGGATGCCGCGCTCGCGCAGTCCCTGCAGGATATGCAGCGTGTGCGGGCCGTCATCCAGCAGCGCGACCTCGGTGATCTCCAGGCGCAACCGGCGCGGATCGGCCTCGCAGGCGTCGAGCAGGCCGAACAGGCGCGCACTGAAACCGGCCGAACGGAAATGCCGCGGCGACACGTTCACCGACACATAGCCCTGCCCGCCCGCGGCCAGGCCGGCGATGACCTGTTCGTAGATCAGCCAGTCGACCTGTTCGATCAACCCGCTCTCCTCTCCCAGCTCCAGGAACGCGCCCGGCAACAGCAGGCCACGCCGTTCGTGCTGCCAGCGCAGCAGCGCTTCGTGGCCCACCACTTCCCCGTCGGACAGGCGCACGATCGGCTGGTAGAACGGCACGAAATCCCGGTTGTTGATCGCCCGCCGCAGATCGGCTTCCAGATCGAGGCTGCGCATGGCCTGCTCGCGCATGTCCTCGTCGAAGATCGCACAGCGATCATGCCCCTGCGCCTTGGCCCGGTACATGGCGGCGTCGGCATCGCGCAGCAGCTCTTCTCCGGTCCGGTAACGCGGATTCCACAGCGCGATGCCGAGGCTGCCGGACGGGAACAGCTCGCGCCCGGCGATCCACATCGACTCCTGCAATGCCAACAGCAGGCGTTGACCGAAATCCAGGGCCTGCGCCAGGCCCAGCGGGCACTGCAGCAGCACCGCGAACTCATCACCGCCCAGGCGCGCCACCACGTCGTCGGGGCCCGCCATCGACACGATGCGCTTGGCCACTTCCACCAGCATGTGATCGCCGGCGGCGTGGCCGATGCTGTCGTTGACCAGCTTGAAACGGTCCAGATCCAGGAACAGCACCGCGAACACCGGGCCGTCCTCCTGCCTGGCCAGTACCAGCGCATCCTGCAGCCGGTCCAGCAGGTGCAGGCGGTTGGGCAACCCGGTCAGCGCGTCGTGCATGGCCTGGTGGGTCAGCCGCTGCTCGGCACGCAGGCGCTCGCCGATCTGGCCCAACAGCTTTTCATTGACCTCTGCCAGTTCGCGCGTGCGTTCGTCCACGCGCTTCTCCAGCTCGGCATGCGCCGAACGCAGGCGCTGCTGGTCGCGCTGGCGGGCCAGTCCGGTGCCGATGTTCTGCGCGACGAAGGTCAGCAAGCGCTGGTCGTGGATGCTGAAGGCACGCTGCTCGCTGTAGCTCTGCACCACGATCGCGCCAACCACTTCGTCATCCCGCAGCAGCGGCACGCCCAGCCAGCACAGCGAGCGCGCGCCGGACTCGCGCACCTCGCCACTGGCGCGCAGCGAGTCGATCTGCGCGCGGGAGGCCAACAGCGGCTGGCGGTTGCGCACCACGTATTCGGTCAGGCCACGACTGAACGCACGGGAGGCGCGGCTGGCGTGGCGTTCATCCACCGAGTAGACGAAATCCAGTCCATCACCCGCCTCGTTGACCAGCGCGATGTAGAAATTGCGCGCGTCGAGCAGTCGGCCGACCACGCCATGCACCTGGCCGTAGAACTGCTCCAGGCTCTCGGCGGACATCGCCATCTCTGCAATGTCGTACAGCGCGATCTGCAGCTGCTCGGCACGACGACGCTCGGCCACTTCGTCCTGCAGGCTGTGGTTGGCGCGCTGCAGCTCCTGCGTGCGCAGTTCCACCTGCTGCTCGAGCCGCACCTGGGCCTGGCGCCGGTCCATCGCGGTCTGTACGTGCTGGGCAACGAAACCCAGCAGTGCACGCTCGGCCTCGCCATAGCGGTCTGCCTGCTCGTAGCTCTGCACCACGATGGCACCGCACACCCGGCCATCGCGCAGCATCGGCACACCCAGCCAGTCCAGGCTTTCGGGGCCGCGAAGCGGGTCATGCTCCTGCCCGACCTCGCGGGCCAACAGTTCCCGCGAAGGTCCGCTCAGGGGCCTGCCATGGTGCAGCAACGCCACCGTCAGGCTGCGCGGCATTCCACCGGCGTCGAAGCTCTGCGCCGGATCGGCGACGAAATCATCCACCTGGTCGGCGAAGTACAGGAACCTGATCTGGTCGTGCAGGTCATCGTATTCGACGATGTAACAGTTTTCCGCGTACATCAGCGTGCCCAGCACGTCGTGCACGCGGCGCAGCATCTGCCCCATCTCCAGGTCGGCGCCGGCAAGATCGGCAATCTGGAACAGCGCCTGCTGCAGCCGCTCGGCCTCTTCCAGCGCCTTGATCTGTCCCGCCTGGCGGCCCCGCTGCAGGGCCAGCTCCATGGCCTGCCGCGCCAGACCCCACCATGCGGACGAAGGCGCCGCGCCTTCCACCACCAGGTACAGGCGGGCACCATCATGATCCCAACCGTGGCGGCCATCGCCTGCAGCCGGTGCCCCGCTGTCGGCCGCGACCGGGGGTATCGGCCAGATGGCGTCACCGCGCCCCAGCTGGGGATCGTCCCAGCCGACCCGGACCACCGCCGATTCCGGCAGCAGCGCATGCAGCGCGCGCACGAGTTCCGTACTCAGCACGGCCTCGTGTGATGGCGTTTGCGCAGGTTCAGCGTGCGTGGACAAATGACAATCTCTTGGCGCCGTCTGTGCGTCGCCTCCCCTGAGCCGCCGAGCATAGCGCGCCACCGGGGGGGCAATGGAAGCCCGGCAACCCCGAATCGTGCGCCCGTTCGTTATTCCTGGCGTCCGCACCCCGTTCCGAGCCATGAACCTCGCCCTGTCCGCCCCCGCACCCCGCTATGCGCCATCGTCGGCAGGCCTTAACCTGTACCGCGTGGAAGCCAGCGCCCTGCCAACCGATGAAGCCTTGATGCTCGCCTGGGCCGGCGGCGACCTGCACGCGTTCGAGAGCCTGTATGCGCGCCATCGCAAGCGCCTGTTCGGCTTCCTGCTGCGCCAGCTGCGCGATACCGCCCTGGCCGAGGAGATCTTCCAGGACGTCTGGCAACGGGTCATCAGCGCACGGTCCGGCTGGCAGCCGGATGCCGCCTTCAGCACCTGGCTGTTCCGCATCGCGCACAACCGGCTCAACGATCACTGGCGCGCCGCACGCCACCGCCCGGCGGCGCCGGCCGATGCCGAGCTGCGTCTGGCCGCGCTGGAAGATGGGCAGACCCCGGAAGCAGAGCTTTCTGAATTCGAGCAACGTCGCCGCATCCAGCGCGCGATGGAAGAACTGCCGCTGGAGCAGCGCGAAGTGCTGCAGCTGCGGCTGGATCAGGAACTGAGCCTGGAGGAGATCGGCCAGATCACCGGCGTAGGCCGGGAAACCGTGAAATCGCGGCTGCGCTATGCGATGGACAAGCTGCGTGCGGGACTGAACGCATGAACCGAGACGAACCCCTGACGCCTGAAGAGCGCGAGCTGGCGCGCCTGCTCGGCCGTCGTGTCGAACAGGCGCCTCCGGCGGCGCTGGATGCCACGATCCTGGCGGCCGCCCGTGCGGCGGTGCAGGCGCCACCGGCCGACGCGCCCGGTGCGGGCAGCGTGCGTGCACGGCGGCCGCGCCGGCACTGGCCTGCGGTGTTCGGCGTTGCTGCATCGATGGTATTCGCCATCGGAATCGCCTGGCAGCTGCGCCCGGAACCGCCCGCGGTCCCGGCGCACGATGCACAGATCACTGCGCCGCGCGTCGCCGACGAGGTCGCTGCCGAAGTGGCCGCGCAGCCTGCCGAGCGCCCTACCCGGCCTTCCCCTGCCGAGCCGGCCATCGCAAGTGCGCCGCCGGCACCACCGGCGCCGGTCGCGGCACCCAAGCCCGCCGCGCCGGCCCGATCCTCCGCACCGCAGACACCGGCACCGACGGTGGCGGCACGAGCGAAAGCGGCGGCTCAGGCCACCGAGCGCGCCGCCGCCGACACCGCAGCTCCGCCGCCGGCTGCGGAACCTCCGGCCGCTGTGGCCTATTCGGCACCGCTGCCTGCTGCGGCGCCTGCGCCGCCGTCGCTGGAAGCGCGCGACGCCGTTGCCCCCCTGTCCGGCGCGATGGAGGCCGCTCCGGCCAGCGCGGGACAGCGCGGTGACACCACGACGCTCAAGCGGGCCGCACCGCTCCGCAGCGCACCGGGCGTGATGCGTCGCGGCAGCGATGCCGCGCTCAGCGCTACGGCCGTGCAGGCCGAAGTGGCCGCCGACGCCCAGCTGCCCCGCCGGCAGTGGCTGCAGAAGATCCGCGAACGTCGCGACGAAGGCCAGCGCGACATCGCCCGTGCCAGCCTCGAGCGCTACGTGCAGCAGTATCCGGAGTCGCGGCTGCCACGCGACCTGCGTCCTCTGCTGGACGACTGAAGCATGGGGGCGGCAACCCCGTAGAATGAAGGGAATGCCCGATACCCTCGCCCAGCCCGTCAGCCACACGCTGGAAGTCAAGCACAGCCGCTTCATCGCCCATGCCGCGCCCATCGATGGCGCGGCGGCGGCGATGTCGTTCCTGCAGCGGGTGATGGTGGCCGACGCCACGCACAACTGCTGGGCCTACCGGCATGGACAGGAGTATCGCTCCAGCGATGATGGCGAGCCGGCGGGGACTGCCGGCCGGCCGATCCTGGCCGCCATCGATGGCCAGGGCTTCGACCGGGTCATGGTGGTGGTGATCCGCTGGTACGGGGGTATCAAGCTCGGCGCCGGCGGTCTGGTCCGCGCCTACGGCGGTACCGCCGCCGAGTGTCTGCGCACGGCACCGCGGCTGCCGCTGGTGGCGATGGCACGGCTGCAGCTGCTGGCCGGCTTCGAGGACCTGGGTACCCTGCATGCGGCCCTGCCCACGTTCTCCGCCGAGAAGCAGGATGAACAGTTCGACGCTGAAGGCGTGCGCCTGCGGATCGAATTACCCGCCGACCAGGCCGACGCATTGAAAATCCGCCTGCGAGACGCCACCCGTGACCGTATCCGTATCCGAGATGACGACCAGGATGACTGACAAGGACGACGCGGCCGCCGCGACCCCGCCATTGCGCCGCCTCGGCAGCCTGCGAACGCTGTGGCCGTTCGTGCGCCGGCACAGTGGCCTGTTCGCCGCCTGGCTGCTGGCGCTGGCCGTCTCCTCGGCCGCCACCCTCAGCCTGCCTCCGGCCGTCAAGCAGATGATCGACCACGGCTTCAGCAGCGGCGGCCAGATCAACCGGGCGTTTGCCCTGCTGATGCTGGTGGCGGTAGTGCTGGCGATCGCCACCTCCGCACGCTTCTACTTCGTGTCGCTGCTCGGCGAGAAGGTAGTTGCCGACCTGCGCAGCCGTCTGTACGGGCACCTGATCCAGTTGGGTGCCGGTTTCCATGACCGCAGCCGCAGCGGCGAACTGGTCTCGCGCCTGACCGCCGACAGCGAGCTGCTGCGCAGCGTGGTGGGCTCGACCATGTCAGTCGCATTGCGCAGCAGCGTGACGGTGGTCGGCAGCCTGGCCATGCTGTTCGTGACCAGTCCGCGCCTGGCGGCGTGGTCGCTGCTCGGCATCCCGCTGGCGGTACTGCCCATCATCATCGGCGCACGCAAGCTGCGCACCGTCGCGCGCAGCAGCCAGGACCGCATCGCCGACGCCAACAGCCTGGCCAGCGAGACCCTCGGTGCCGTCCGCACGGTGCAGGCACATGCGCGCGAGCCTTACGAGCGCGGCCGCTTCGACCTGGCGCTGGGCGATGCGATCCGTGCCGCACGCCGGCGCATCGGCGCACAGTCGCTGGTCACCGCCAGTGCCATCCTGCTGATCTTCGGTGCCATTGTCGGCGTGCTGTGGCTGGGCGCCCACGATGTCATCGAGGGCCGCCTCAGTGCCGGCACCCTGGGCCAGTTCGTGCTGTACGCGCTGATCGGCGGTGGTTCGGTGGGCGCTCTGGCCGAAGTCTGGAACGAACTCCAGCGCGCTGCCGGCGGCATGGGCCGGATCGGCGAACTGCTGCAGGAGGATGTCGAGATCCGCGCGCCCGCGCATCCACGCGCGCTGCCGCAGCCGCTGCAAGGCGAGATCCAGTTCGATGACGTGGTGTTCCACTACCCGCAGCGACCGGACCAGGCCGCGCTCGACCACTTCAGCCTGCATGTGCGCCCCGGCGAGACCGTGGCCCTGGTCGGCCCCTCGGGTGCCGGCAAGAGCACGGTGCTGTCGATGCTGCTGCGCTTCCATGACCCGGCCAACGGCCGCATCTGCGTGGACGGCATCGATGTGCGCGAGGTCGATCCCGCCGACCTGCGCGCCCAGCTGGCCCTGGTGCCGCAGCAACCGACGCTGTTCGCCGCCAGCGCCCGCGACAACATCCGCTACGGCCGCCTGCAGGCCAGCGATGCCGAAGTCGAGGAAGCGGCTCGTGCCGCTGAGGCCGATGGCTTCCTGCGTGCGTTGCCGCAGGGTTATGACAGTGAGCTGGGCGAGCGCGGCGCGCGCCTGTCCGGCGGGCAGCAGCAGCGCGTGGCGATCGCCCGCGCGCTGCTGAAGGATGCGCCGATCCTGCTGCTGGACGAAGCCACCAGCGCGCTCGACGCGCAGAGCGAGTACGGTGTACAGCAGGCGCTGGAGCGCCTGATGGCGGGCCGCACCACGCTGGTCATCGCACACCGTCTGGCAACCGTGCTCAAGGCCGACCGCATCGTGGTCATGGACCAGGGGCGCATCGTCGCCGAAGGCACGCACGCACAGTTGTTGGCTGAAGGGGGTCTGTACGCGGAGCTGGCGCGACTGCAGTTCATCGATTGATGACGGTCGGCTAACACCTCTGGCGCCAAGCTGGCCGCGCAGAAGCAGCATCCGCTGAAGGAGGTGGACGATGTCGTTCCGTCAGTTTCCCGCAGTCGACAGCAATGGCGAGAGTCATATCATCATCGAGTTCAAGCCCGAGGCCAATGGCAGCGGGCATCATTCCGAAGCCGCCCCGCGCTACGAGCTCGACGACGGGCGTCATCTGGTGCGCAATGGCCGCGAGTTCAGCACCAGCGGCGGCGAACTGCGGCTGACCATCTAGCGTCGCGTGGGTCATCGCTGGGTCATCGCAGGGCCGCCGGGCGTAACCCGCCCCCACCGGCAGCACCCTGGTCAGTTTTTCGCCACAGATCTTGACAGCCTGTGCTGGCAAGGCATGAGCAGTGTTATCCACATGGTTGCGCAGAATTCATCCACATCCCCTGTGGATGAATGCACTACGCCAGTACCCGTCCGATTCCGCTGGCATCCACGGCGGCCGCTGCGTCGGCCAGGGCCCGGGGATCACTGCCGGCGACGAAGCCGATGCGGAAATGCACTTCCCCGCCCGGCGTGCGCGAGGAATGGATGGAAGCCAGGCTGATGCCGTGCTGCTCGAAGATGTTCAGCAGCTCACGCAGTGAGCCCGGGCGATCTTCCGGCAGGTGGACCGACACGGCGTTGCGCTCGGTCAGATCGGCCAGCAGGTAGCCCACCCGCTCGAAGGTATAGTTTCCCGAGGCCAGTGCAGGCGCGCCGAAGGCGGCCCGGTTCGCCACCAGCATCTGCTCGCGGAACGCACCGCGCGCCATGTCGTCGCCTTGGTCGACCTGGGCCTGCAGCACGCGCAGCTGGCCGACCAGGCGTTCCAGCATCGGCGCGACATGCGGATTGCCGAACTGGATGTCCTCATAGATCGCCGGATTCAGCGAGAGGATGCGCGAGATGATCGCGGTATCCAGTTCGAACGACGCCGAGCGATAGGGAAGCATCGCTTCCAGTGTTCCCAGTTGCGGCTGATATTCCCGCAGCACGCCTGCCTGGGCCAGATGCGTGGCATGCACCATCGCCTGCACCAGCGCCATCATCTGGTCATGGTGCTGTGGCGTGGCGCGCACGCACTCGGCCTGCAGCGCCACGCACAGCGCTTCCAGCCAGGGCTGCCAGTGCTGCAGTCGCGCTTCGCAGACCACCATCACCCTGCCCTTCAACGTGGGGGCCTTCGGCGGCGCGGTCATCGGGTGCAGGCCGACCACTTCGGCCTGCGAGGCAAGCATCGCCTGTACCGGCGCGTCCTTGACCGAGGTGACATCGAGCCACAGGCGTCCGCGTTCACGGCCCGCCGAGCGGCGCACGTATTCGGCGATCAGTTCCGGCGTATGCCGGATGGGTGCGGAGAACACCAGTACATCGGCCTGGGCCAGCAACTGCTCCGGTGTATGCGAAGCTGCATCGGCCGGATCGTGGCCGATCACCTGCAGTCCCATCTGCTGCTCGAAGAAGCGGCCCAGCCAGCGCCCGTAGGCGCCGGCACTGCCGACGATGCCGATCGTGCCCGGCGCAAAGTGCTGCACTGCCGTCATGCCACGCGTTCAGCGCGGAAGCGCGTGCCTTCGGCCAGTGCGGCGGGCGCCGCGGCAATCACGTCGAACTCCTCGAAGCCGTTGGCGAGCGTAGCCTCCAGGGCGGCATGGGTACCCGCGATGGCACGCGAGATCGCCTGCTGCATCGACTCTCCCCGCAGCAGGAACGACACCACCAGCGACATCAGTACGTCGCCGGTCCCGGCCACGTCCACCGGCAGCAGCGGCGAGGTCCAGCGCCAGGTCTCGTCGCGTCCCACCGCCAGCGTCACCAGCTCGCCCGGCGTGCCGCCCACGCTGTGCGCGATCACCCAGTGCGGACCACGCGTCAGCAGCGTACGCGCGGCGGCGATGGCGTCGGCCTCGGCCAGTGCCGGCATGCCGGTCAGACGGGCCAGCTCGAATGCATTCGGGGTGACCAGCCAGGCATGCGGCAGCAGCCGTTCGGCGAAGATCGCCTCCAGACCCGGCTCCACATAGGGGCCGGTATGGGTATCGCCGATCACCGGATCCAGGCAGTAGCGCAGCTGCGGGCACGCGGGCAGGACCTGATCGAGCCAGTCGGCGAACGCCGCACCATTGGCGGTGCTGCCGAAGTAGCCGGAGACCAGCATCCTGGCCCGCTGCGGCAAGCCACGCTCGTGGGTGCCCAGCAGCAGATCGGCGAACCAGTCGCTGGGCAGTACGCGGCCGCGGGTGGTCTCGTAGAACGGCGCGTTGCTCAGCAGCGTGGTCGGGATGTCGGCCACGCGCACACCGAGCGCGCGCATCGGCGGCATGGCGGCACTGTTGCCGGCATGGCCGTAGACAAGTTGCGACTGGACCGAAATGACATCGACCGGCGACGGCCCATCCGGCCGCTGGCGGCGACCGTGGACCAGATGGGTATCAAGGGATTCGCTCATATCCGCATTCTACGCCCAAGGGGGTTTTCGGCAGGGCTTGCAGCCCTGCACCTGCTCAATGCAACGGCAACGGCCGAAGCCAAAGCCAAAGCGGCATTCCGTGGGGTGGCGGGGGGGGGGGGGGGGGGGGGGTGGTGTGTTTTGGTGGGGTTCTATTCTTTTTTTTTGCTGCCTCCCCGCCCCCCCCCCCCCCCCCCCCCCCCCCCCCCCGCCAATCCACGGATAGCGCGCTTCGGTTGTTGCCGTTGCCTGTGCAGGTGCAGGGCTGCAAGCCCTGCAAACCCACCCTCCCTCAGTGAGCAGCAGGCCGCGACGGCGGCAGCCATGCCGCCACGATGCCGAGCAGCGGCAGGAACGCCGTCAGGTGATAGACGTATTCGATGCTGGTCCTGTCCGCCAGCAGGCCCAGCACCGCCGCGCCCAGGCCGCCCATGCCGAACGCAAAACCGAAGAACAGGCCCGACACCATGCCGATCCGGTGCGGCATCATCTCCTGCGCATAGACCACGATGGCAGAGAAGGCAGACGACAACACGAAACCGATCAGCACCGCCAGCACCGTGGTCCACAGCAGATCCGCATGCGGCAACGCCAGTGCGAACGGCGCCACGCCCAGGATCGAGGTCCAGATGATCGGCTTGCGGCCGATGCGATCGCCCAGCGGACCGCCCAGGAAGCCACCCGCCGCCGAAGCCACCAGGAACGCGAACAGATGCAGCTGCGCCTGCGCCACCGGAATGCCGAAATGGTGGATCAGGTAGAAGGTGAAGTAGCTGCCGATGCTGGCCATGTAGAAGTACTTGCTGAAGATCAGCACCAGCAGGATCGCCAGCACCTTGGCCACGGTGCGCGGAGGATGCCGCGACGCCACCGCCGCCACGCCGGCCGGGCGGGGTGCGCCCAGGTGCAGCGCATACCAGCGGCTCACATAGGTCAGCAGGGCGATGCCGACCAGCGCAGCACCGGCAAACCATGAGGCCGCATGCTGGCCGTACGGCACGATCACGGCGGCGGCAATCAGCGGCCCCAGCGCGGTACCGAAGTTGCCGCCGACCTGGAACACCGACTGTGCGAAGCCATGGCGCCCGCCAGACGCCAGCCGTGCGATGCGCGACGCTTCCGGGTGGAAGATCGCCGATCCGATGCCGACCAGCGCGGCGGCCATCAGGACCATCGCATAGTTCGGCGCGAAGCCGAGCAGCAGCATCCCGCACAGCGTCGAGGCCATGCCGATCGGCAACGAGTACGGCGCTGGATGGCGGTCGGTATGCATCCCCACCAGCGGTTGGAAGATCGACGCGGTGAGCTGGTAGGTCAGCGTGATCAGTCCGATCTGGGTGAAGCTGAGATTGAAGCCGCCCTTGATGACCGGATAGATCGCCAGGATCAACGACTGCATCATGTCGTTGACGACATGCGAGGTGGAGATGGCGGCCAGTACGCCGGGCGCCACCGGGCGGGAGGTCGTTGCAGGGGAAGCCAGAGTCGACATGGACGCAGTCAGATTTGAGGGCGGTTCCGCATGCTACGGTTGCCTTCCCCTCCCTTCTGCCGCGTTCGGGTCATGGCCTATCGCAAAAAGGACATTGGCGGTGACGTCGATCCGGCTGCGCCGTGGCGCGATGTGCCGCTGCATCGCCCGGTCACCTACCGGGTTACCCAGTACCCGGCCGGCACCCATATCGCAGGCCACAAGCACCAGCGCCACCAGCTGGTCTATGCCATCTCCGGGCTGATGGTGGTGCGCTCGGAAGTCGGTCGCTGGGTCGTGCCCTCCACCCGTGCGATCTGGATGCCGGCCGGCATGGTGCATGCGGTGGACTGCATTGCCGCCGTGCACATGCGCAGCCTGTACATCGACCCGTCATTCGCCCCGCAACTGCCGGCCGAACCGTTCGCGGTACAGGTGGCACCGCTGCTGCGCGAACTGCTGCAGGCAGCCACCCTGATCAAGGGCGAGCACATCGAAGACAGCCGCGATGGCCGCGTGGTGCGCCTTCTGCTGGACGAGCTGCATCGCATGGACGTATTGCCGCTGCACCTGCCCGCGCCTACCGATCCGCGCCTGCAGCGGATCTGCCAGCACCTGCAGAAGCATCCCGGCGACGATGCGACGCTGCAGGACTGGGCGCAGTCACTGGAAGTGGATGTGAAAACCATCCAGCGCCACTTCGCCAACGAACTGGGCGTGACCTTCGGCCAGTGGCGGCAGCAGGCGCGGCTGCTGGCGGCAATGGAACGGCTGGCGACCGGCGAGAAGGTCATCGATGTCGCACTGGCGATGGGCTACGACAGCCCCAGCGCGTTCACCAGCATGTTCAAGCGCCAGCTGGGGCAGACCCCGGCGGCGTTCTTCCGCTGACCCTATGCACAGAAACGCCGGGCATGGCCCGGCGCTACCGGATTCATAAGGTCACGGACCGATGCCCGGCGGCGCGCAATGCATTCCCATACACGACAACGCCGGGCATGGCCCGGCGCTACCGTTCAACGCTTGCGTTGAAAATTCAGGACGTCATCCGGTCCCAGAAGCCCTTCACGCCGTCCATGAAGGTGGCGGACTTCGGCGAGTGCTTGCGCGCTTCCTCACCGACGAAGGTGGCCTCGAACTGCTCCAGCAGCCTGCGCTGGTCGTTGGTCAGGTTGACCGGCGTCTCGACCACCACGCGGCAATACAGATCGCCCTCGCTGCGGCTGCGCACCGAACGCACGCCCTTGCCGCGCAGGCGGAACAGTTTGCCGGTCTGGGTCTCTGCCGGAATGCGGATCTCCGCTTCGCCGCCCAGCGTCGCCACGCGCACGGTATCGCCGAGCGCCGCCTGCGAGATGCGGATCGGCACTTCACAATGCAGATCGTCGCCATCGCGCTGGAAGATGGGGTGCTCGCGCACGCGCACTTCCACGTACAGGTCGCCCGGCGGCGTGCCGGCCGGCCCCGCTTCGCCCTCGCCAGCCAGGCGGATGCGATCGCCGGTGTCGACGCCCGCCGGCACCTTCACCGACAGCACCTTGTCTTCCTCGACACGGCCATTGCCGTGGCAGGTCTTGCAGGGCTTGGCGATGATCTGGCCGCGGCCGCCGCAGTTGTGGCAGGCCTGCTGCATGGCGAAGATGCCGCGCTGGATGCGCACCTGGCCGCGGCCGTGGCAGACGTTGCAGGTCTCCACCTTGCCATCTTCCGAGCCGCTGCCATCGCAATCGCCGCATTCGGCCAGGGTCGGGATCTCGATGCGGCGCTCGACGCCACGCACCGCTTCTTCCAGGTCCAGCTCCATCACGTAACCGATGTCGGCACCGCGGCGTGCCTGGCGCGGACCGCCGCCGGCACCACCGAAGATGTTGCCGAAGATGTCGCCGAAGATATCGTTCATGTCCGGACCACCCGGACCGCCCCCGCCCATGCCGTGCTCGAACGCGGCATGGCCGTGGCTGTCATACATCCGGCGCTTGTTGCCGTCGGACAGGACCTCGTAGGCTTCCTTGCACTCCTTGAAGGAGGCTTCGGCAGCCGCATCACCCGGATTTCGGTCCGGATGGAACTTCATCGCGCAGCGGCGGTAAGCCTTCTTCAGCTCTTCTTCGTTGGCGGTGCGGGCCACGCCCAGCACTTCGTAGTAATCGCGCTTGCTCATATCGTGAATCGGCTTCCGGAATGTCGGGATTCGTCAAAGCGGAAGAGCGGAACCAGGTCCGCTCTTGCGTCGGGCGCCCCGACGCGCCGGAGGCGGTCAGGACCCTGATGCGACAACGGGACGCTGCCAGGCAGCGTCCCGCGTCGGTCCGGATCAGGACTTCTTGTCGTCCTTGACTTCGGTGAACTCGGCGTCCACCACGTCGTCGTTGCCCTTGCCCGCATTGCCGGCATCGGCGCCCGGGGCACCGCCCTGCTCTGCCGACGCTGCGGCGAACAGCGACTGGCCGGCTTCCTCCAGCACCTTCGACTTGGCTTCGATCTGTGCCTTGTCGTCGCCCTTCATCGCGGTTTCAAGATCGGCCAGAGCCGCTTCAACCTTGCCGATGACATCGCCGCCGACCTTGCTGCCGTGCTCGGTGATGGCGCTGCGGGTGCCGTGGATCAGGGCATCGGCCTGGTTGCGGGCCTGCACCAGCTCCTGGAACTTCTTGTCTTCTTCGCGGTTGGCTTCCGCGTCGGCGACCATGCGCGCGATCTCTTCCTCGGACAGGCCCGAGCCGGCCTTGATCTCGACCTTCTGTTCCTTGTTGGTCTTCTTGTCCTTGGCCGACACATGCAGGATGCCGTTGGCGTCGATGTCGAAGGACACTTCCACCTGCGGCAGGCCACGCGGCGCCGGCTCGATGCCGGACAGGTCGAACTTGGCCAGCGACTTGTTGAAGCGGGCCTGTTCGCGCTCACCCTGCAGCACGTGCACGGTCACGGCCGACTGGTTGTCCTCGGCGGTGGAGAACACCTGCGAGGCCTTGGTCGGGATGGTGGTGTTCTTCTCGATGATCTTGGTGAACACGCCGCCCATGGTTTCGATGCCCAGCGACAGCGGGGTCACGTCCAGCAGCAGCACGTCCTTGACGTCGCCGCCCAGCACGCCACCCTGGATCGCCGCACCCAGTGCCACGGCTTCGTCCGGGTTGACGTCCTTGCGCGGCTCCTTGCCGAAGAACTCGGTCACCGCCTGCTGCACCTTCGGCATGCGGGTCTGGCCGCCGACCAGGATCACTTCGCTGATGTCGCTCGAACGCAGGCCGGCATCGTTCAGGGCGACGCGGCACGGCTCGATCGACTTCTTGATCAGGTCTTCCACCAGCGCTTCCAGCTTGGCGCGGGTCAGCTTGATGTTCAGGTGCTTCGGACCCGACGCGTCAGCGGTGACGTACGGCAGGTTCACTTCGGTCTGCTGGGCGCTGGACAGCTCGATCTTGGCACGCTCGGCAGCGTCCTTCAGGCGCTGCAGGGCCAGCGGATCCTTGCGCAGGTCGATGCCCTGGTCCTTGTTGAACTCTTCCACCAGGTACTCGATGACGCGGTTGTCGAAGTCTTCGCCGCCCAGGAAGGTGTCGCCGTTGGTGGCCAGCACTTCGAACTGCTTCTCGCCGTCGACGTTGGCGATCTCGATCACCGAGACGTCGAAGGTACCGCCGCCCAGGTCGTACACAACGATCTTGCGATCCTTGTTGTCGCCCTTGTCCAGGCCATAGGCCAGCGCGGCCGCGGTCGGCTCGTTGATGATGCGCTTGACGTCCAGGCCCGCGATGCGGCCAGCATCCTTGGTGGCCTGGCGCTGGCTGTCGTTGAAGTAGGCCGGCACGGTGATGACCGCTTCGGTGACCTTCTCACCGAGGAAGTCCTCGGCGGTCTTCTTCATCTTCTCCAGTACCTTGGCCGAGATTTCCTGCGGCGCCATCTTCTTGGCGTCGCTGGTGGCCACCCACGCATCACCATTGTCGTGGGCGAGGATGCTGTACGGGACGTGGGCGATGTCCTTCTGCACCTCGGCGTCGGTGAACTTGCGGCCGATCAGGCGCTTCACCGCGTAGAAGGTGTTCTTCGGGTTGGTCACCGCCTGGCGCTTGGCCGAGGCACCGACTAGGACTTCGCCGTCCTTGGTGTAGGCGACGATCGACGGGGTGGTGCGATCGCCTTCCGAATTCTCGATGACGCGGGCCTTGCCGCCGTCCATGATCGCCACGCACGAGTTGGTGGTGCCGAGGTCGATACCAATGATCTTGCCCATGGGGGAGACTCCTGAGAAATGCTGTGTGGATGTCAGTCCGGCCGCTCGGCCGGTGGATGAATGGGATGTGGGGGAGGCTCGTGGAACATTCAAGCCATCTCCCGAACGCTGTGTTCAGCCGTTCAAGGTTCGCCGGGCATCGCCCGGCGATGACGATCCAGGGGTAGCGCCGGGCCATGCCCGGCGGCCGCTCCCGGATCGACCGCTCAGTCGGCGGCCACCACCACCAGCGCCGGCCGCAGCAGGCGCTCGTTGAGCAGATAGCCCTTCTGGAACACGGTCACCACGCTGCCCGGGGCGGCGTCCGGGGCCGGCACCTGGCTGATCGCCTGGTGGTGCTCCGGGTTGAACGGCTGGCCGGTCGGGTCAATCAGGACCAGGCCGTTGTCGGCGGCGACCTTCAGCAGCTGCTTGTAGGTCAGCTCCAGGCCCTCGCGCAGCGGGTGCGGGTCGTCGCCGGCGGCCTTCAGGCCGGCATCCAGGCTGTCGAACACGGGCAGCAGTTCGCCCAGCAGCTTCTCGTTGGCGAACTTGCGGGCCTGCTCGATGTCGCGGGCCACGCGCTTGCGCTGGTTCTCCAGGTCGGCGCGCTCACGCAGCGCATCGGCCCTGACCTGCTCGACTTCCGCGCGCAGGCGCTCCACTTCGTCATTGACGCCTGCTGCGGCGGCCGCGTCGGCGGCGCTCTGCTGGGATTCGAAATCTGGATGTTCGTGGTTCATGTCTGGGTCCCTGGCGGTCACTCCCCGCCTCCACCCACCCTAGTGTGGGCGGGATGCTGCGTTTCAAGCGTCCACGGCACCGGATCCGCGTCCGGTCGGTGAAAAGGCCGCCCCCAGCACGTCGGCGGTGGCCTGTACCAGCGGGATCATGCGGTCGTAGGCCATCCGCTTCGGCCCGATCACCCCCAGCACGCCCAGCACCTGCCCATTGGCCGCATACGGGGCGGTCACCAGCGAAACCCCCTGCAGCGGCATCATCCCGGTCTCTTCGCCGATGAAGATGCGCACGCCCGGGGCCTGGATGGTCCGCTCCAGCAGCTGCAGGATCTCGCGCTTGCTGGAAAACAGCTCGAACAGTTCACGCAGGCGCTCCAGGTCGGACAGGTCCTGGACCCCCATCAGGCGGGTCTGGCCCGCCACCAGCATGTCGTCGGCCGCGGGCTGCAGGGCCTGCTCGGCCAGTTCGATGCTGTGCGCCAGCAGCTGCTCCAGCTCGGAACGGGCATCGCGCAGTTCCAGCAGCAGGCGCGCCCGGATCTCCGCCAGCGGCAGCCCGGCGAAATGGGCGTTGAGGTAATTGGCGACCTGCTCCAGCTGGCCCGGGGCGAAGTCCTGGCGGGTTTCGATCACCCGGTTCTGGACCTCGTTGTCGGCGAACACCAGGATCGCCAGCACCCGGCGGCCGTCCAGCGCCACGAAATCGATCTGGCGGAAGGCGAACTGCTCGCGCCGCGGCGCGCTGACCACGCCGACGAAGTGGCTCATCGCCGACAGCAGTTCGGAGGCACTGCCGAGCAGGGCCTGGGTGCTGCCGCCACCGGCCAGTTCCTGGCGCAAGCGGGCCAGCTCGCCCTCGCCCGGCGGCTGCATCTGCAGCAGGCTGTCGACAAACACCCGGTAGCCATGCGCGGTCGGGATCCGCCCGGCGGAGGTATGCGGCGACGCCAGCAGGCCCAGGTCCTCCAGGTCGCCGAGGATGTTGCGGATGGTGGCCGGGCTGACTTCCAGCCCGGCCACGCGCGCCAGCGTCTGCGAGCCCACGGGCTCACCATCCTGGATGTGGCGCGCGATCAGCGTGCGCAGCAGATGGCGCGCGCGCGGGGCGAGTTGGTCGGCGGAACCGTGCATGGAATCAACCTGTGAGACACGGAGACTAGATAATGGCGCCGGATCACCTTGGCAAGCCATTGGACCGCCCGCGTGCGCGTGCTAGCGTTGCGCGGCTCAGCTACCCCCAGACCCATGCTCAGACACCTATCGATCAAGGATTTCGCCGTCGTCCGCGCCACCGAACTTGAATTCGGGCCTGGCATGACCGTGGTTTCAGGCGAGACCGGCGCCGGCAAGTCGCTGATGGTCGACGCGCTGGGCTTCCTGTCCGGCCTGCGCGCCGACAGCGGCGTGGTCCGCCACGGTGCCGCCCGCGCCGAGCTGTCGGCCGAGTTCGCGCTGGAGCATCTGCAGGCCGCACGCCAGTGGCTGGCCGACAACGAGCTGGACGATGAGGACCAGTGCCAGCTGCGCCGCGTGATCCGCGCCGACGGCGGTTCGCGGGCCTGGATCAACGGCCGCCCGGTCACCCTCGCCCAGCTGGGCGAACTGGCCGCGCTGCTGGTGGAAATCCACGGCCAGCATGAACAGCAGGCCCTGCTGGCGCGTCCTTCCCAGCTGGCCCTGCTCGATGCCTATGCCGGCAACGAGGAAGAGCGCCGTCAGGTCCGCCGCGCCGCAGCCGCCTGGCAGGCACTGGTCGATGAATCCCTGGCGCTGTCGCAGCAGGGCGACGTCAGTGACCGTATCGGTTTCCTCGAGCATCAGCTGCGCGAACTGGACCGTGAGGATCTGGAGCCCGAATCGATCCTCGCGCTGGGCGCCAGCCATCGGCGCCAGGCCCATGCCAGCGCGCTGCTGACCGCCTGCCAGGCCGCCAGCAACCAGCTCAACGGCGACGAGGGCAGCTCGGCGCTGGATCAGCTGCAGCAGGTGCGGCACGAACTGGCCCGGCTGATCGAACACGACCCGCGCCTGGGCGAGGTGGACAGCCTGATCGAAAACGCATCGATCCAGCTGCATGAAGCCCTGTCCCTGCTCGACCGCGTGCACGACGACCTGGATGCCGACCCCGAGCAGTTCGAGGAGAACGAGCGCCGTCTCGGCCGCCTGCACGACCTTGCGCGCAAGCATCGCGTGCCGATGGACGAACTGGGCGCGCAGCGCGAGCGCATGCATGCCGAAGTGGAGCAGCTGCGCGGCGCCGACGAGCGGCTGCAGCGCCTGGCCGGCGAGATCGACAAGGCCGCGGCCGCCTGGCGGGTGCAGGCCGAAGCACTGAGCGCAAGCCGGCGCAGTGCGGCGGCCGCGCTGTCGACCACCACCACCGGCATCATTGCCGAGCTGGGCATGGGCGGTGGCCAGTTCCTGATCGAGCTGGAACCCCAGGACGGCGGCAAGCCCGACCCGCAGGGCGCCGAACGCGTGGAGTTCCTGGTCGCGGCCAACGCCGGTCAACCACCACGCGCCCTGCGCAAGGTGGCCTCGGGTGGCGAACTGTCGCGCATCTCGCTGGCAATCGAAGTGGCCGCGCTCGACCTGGACGCCGTGCCGACCATGGTGTTCGACGAAGTCGACTCGGGCATCGGTGGCGCGGTGGCCGACATCGTCGGCCAGAAACTGCGCGCCCTTGGCGAGAAGCGCCAGGTGCTGTGCGTGACCCACCTGCCGCAGGTCGCGTCCAAGGGCCATGCCCACTACCGGGTCAGCAAGGCACCGGTGGAAGGCATGACCCAGAGTGCGGTGGAGAAGCTGGACCTCAAGGCACGCGAGGAAGAACTGGCACGCATGCTCGGTGGCGTCGAAGTGAGCAAGGAAGCGCGCGCCGCCGCCCGCAAGCTGCTGCAGGTCTGACGCCGGCGGCGCCGAGCGACGCCCGGTCCGTCCCACCGCAGGTTCACCCCAGCGGCCGCGCCAGATCCACCTTTTCCACCAGGAAATCCAGGAACGCACGCACCCGCAGCGGCAGATAGCCACCCTGCCCCAGGAATACCGCGTGCACCTCTTCCAGATCGCCGGGATTGGCCTCTTCCAGCACCGGCAGCAGCCGCCCGGCCGCTATGTCGTCCCTGACCTGGAACGCGGCCAGCCGGGCCAGCCCGAGCCCTCCCAGCACCAGCTGCCGCAGGGCATCGCCGTTGCTGGCGCGCGCATTGCCGCTGGTGGGCACGCGCAGCACCTGGCCGCCCTGCAGCAGCGGCCACCCCTGCATCGCCCGCGCATGGCCGATGTCCAGCCGGTTGTGCGTCTGCAGGTCGTCGACGTTGCCAGGCAGACCGTGTCGCTGCGCATAGCCGGGTGAGGCCACGATCATCATCCGCGTCGCCCCCAACCGTCGTGCCACCAGGCTGGAACTCTTCAGCGGACCGGCCCGCACGGCCACATCGGTGCGCTGCTCGAGCAGATCGATCACTTCATCGGTCAGGGTCAGATCCACCCCCACCTGCGGGTGCTGCTGCAGGAACATGGGCAGCAACGGCAGCAGGAAATGCTGGCCGAAGGGCACGTTGGCATTCACCCGCAGCCGCCCGCGCGGTTCGGCATGCGCGCTCGCACAGCGCTCGGCCTCTTCCAGGTCAGCAAGCACGCGCAGCCCGCGCTCGTAGAAGGCGCAGCCCTCCGGGGTCAGCTGCAGCTGGCGGGTGGATCGCTGCAGCAGGCGCGTGCCCAGCCGCTGCTCCAGCCGCGCCACCAGCTTGCTGACCGCCGAGGGCGTCATGTCCAGGCTGCGGGCCGCCGCGGAGAATCCGCCGGTCTCGATCACCCTCACGAACACTTCCAGCTCGCCGGAACGATTGATGTCAGGTCGCGCCATGGCGATGAATCCAGTTCACAGATGATTATCCAGACGCAGTCTAGTTCACAGAAAGCGGCAGGGACACCATGGCCCCTCCTTCCGACGGACCCTTCCGATGAACCGCCTGAGCACGTTGACCACCGCTGCCCTGCTCACCCTGTCCGCAGCAGCCAGCGCCACGGCCGCCCCTCCCCGGCACTGGGTGGCCAGCTGGCAAGCCAGTCCACAACCGGTTTGGCAGGCAGACTTCCTGTTTCCGACGCTGATCCCCGCAGAGCTGGCCGACCAGACCTTCCGCCAGACCGTCCGCATCAGCCTGGGCGGCTCGCGCCTGCGTGTCCGCTTGAGCAACGCCTACGGGACACAGCCACTGCGGGTGGGCCGGGCCACCCTGGCGGCACATCCGGGCGAGGTGCCGCAGGCGCTGACCTTCGATGGCCAGCCCGGCGTGCTGATCGCGCCTGGCCAGGACCGGCTCAGCGACGCGCTGCCACTGCCCACGCGCAACCTGCAGTCGCTGCAGGTCAGCATCCATCTGCCACAGCCCACGCCGCTGCGGACGTTCCACTGGGAGGGCCGGCAGACCAGTTGGATCGCACCGGGTGACCAGAGCCTGGCTGCGGACCTGAATGGGGCCCGCAGCACCACGGCCCGCCTGCTGCTGTCCGGTATCGACGTCGAAACCGCGGCCCACGCGCGCAGCGTGGTGGTGATCGGCGACTCGATCACCGATGGCGCAACGGCCAGCCTCGACCAGGACCAGCGCTGGACCGACCATCTCGCCGCACGGCTGGCACCGCAGGGAATCGCAGTGGTCAACGCCGGCATCTCCGGCGGACGCCTGCTGCGCGACGGCATGGGGGAATCCGCCCTGGCCCGCTTCCCGCGCGATGTCCTCGACCAACCCGGTGTCGCCAGTGTGATCGTGCTGATCGGCATCAACGACATCAGCTGGCCGGGCACAGCGTTTGCGCGCGGCCAGGACCGGCCCGGGCTCGCCGAACTGCAGGCCGGCTATCGCAGCCTGGCCGGACAGGCCCATCGCCATGGACTGCGCATTGTCGGCGCAACCCTGCCGCCGTTCGCCGGTGCCCTGCCCGGCACCCCGCTGGACGACTACTACCAGCCGCACAAGGACGCACTGCGCCAGCAGCTCAATGCCTGGCTGCGGCAGGACAGCCCATTCGATGCGGTGATCGACCTGGATGCAGTGCTGCGCGACCCCGCCGATCCCTCACGGATGGCCGCCGCCTACGATTCAGGCGACCATCTGCATCCGGGCGATGCCGGCAACCGGGCCATGGCCGAGGCCGTGGATCTGCGGATGCTGATGCCGCCATCGCACCCGGCGGTCACTCCGCCGCGCTGACGAAAAACCCCGGGGCCAGCCCGGGGTCTCGTCGCAACCGGCACGCAGGGGGCCTATCTGCGCTTCTTGCGCACGTACAGCACCAGCGAGTGTTCTTCCAGCTCATAGCCGTGATCGGCCGCGATCTTGCGCTGCAGTTCCTCGATCTCGGTGCTTTCGAACTCGATGATCTTGCCGCTGTCCACATCGACCATGTGATCGTGATGGCCGCCGCGGTCCAGTTCATAGACGGCCTGGCCGCCTTCGAAATTGTGCTTGAGCACGAGGCCGGCGGCCTCGAACTGGGTCAGTACCCGGTACACCGTGGCCAGGCCGATCTCGTCACCATGCTCCAGCAGCTGGCGGTAGATGTCTTCGGCGGTCATGTGGTGCTGGGCAGTGCGCTGCTCGAGCAGCGCCAGGATCCGCATCCGTGGATGGGTTACCTTCAGGCCGACTTTACGCAGGTCGTGGGTTTCCATAGGTCTCCGTTCATTGGCGATTTAGCGCCAGCTGCCTCGGATTGGGTCGCGGTGGCACGCCGGGAGTGTATCATCGGTTCGATTTCCCCAACCGCCAGTCCCGATGCGCAATCTTCTGTTGGTCGCCGCCGTCGCCCTGTCCACCACCGGGTGCGGCATCATCTACAAGCAACCCATCTATCAGGGCAACCTGATCCGGGAAGATGCCGTGGCCAAGCTGCAGGTCGGGCAGAGCAAGCAGCAGGTGAACGCGCTGCTGGGCACGCCCTCCGTGCCGGACCCGTTCCATGCCCAGCGCTGGGACTACACCTCCAGCCAGCGGGTCGACCGTCTCGGCCGCACGGAAGTGAAGAACTTCACCGTGTATTTCGAGAACGACGCCGTGACGCGCTGGGAGGGTGACTATTTCCCGGCCAACGACAAGGCGCTGGCCCAGCAGACCGTCCGCCAGTTCGGCCGCAACCTGCCGAAGGACAAGAAGAAGAAGGGCCGCTGAGGCCGCCGGCCCGTTCCGACGGACGGGCCCTGGCCCTCAACCGCCGAGCGCGCGACGCCGGCGGTTGTCCTTGGGATCGGCCTGCAGCGGGCGCAGCAGTTCGACCCGGTCCCCATCCAGCAGTGCCTGCTGCGGGCGGGCCAGCACACCATGCACGGCGGCAGCCGGGCAGCCGGCACTCCCCTCAAGAGCGGCAGCGGCGATCGCATCGGCAACCGTGGCGCCCTCTTCCAGCTGCAACCGGCGTGACAGCACCCGCTGCGGCCAGGCAAGCACCACCTCGACCTCGATCATCGCTCAGTCCTCGTCGGCGACCCGGACGAAATCGTTGACCATGCGATCGGCCAGACCCTGGAAGCCGATCGCCAGCGCCGGGCCCAGCAGCCGTGAGCTGGGTTCGAATTCCAGGGTCAGCGTCACCTTGCAGGCGTCTTCGGCCAGCGCGTGGAATTCCCAACGGCCATGAAGCTGCTTGAAGGGACCGTCGCGCAGCTGCATGTCGATGCTGTGCGGGCGCTGCAGGGTGTTCTCGGTCTGGAACCAGGTGCTGAACGAACCCAGGCCCAGGTCCAGACGCGCCACCAGCCGGTCCTCGCCCTGCTCCAGGATGCGGGCATCGGAGCACCAGCGGAAGCGGCGCGGATAAGCCTGGACGTCGTTGACCAGGTCGAACATGCGCGCGGCCGAATGTTCGACCAGGGCGCTGCGGCGGATAGTAGGCATGTATACGGGACGTTTCGGCAATCGACCGGGCGGGCCCGAATCGGAGACAATACGGAAATGAGCAAGAACAGCGGCAAGGATAAAGCAAAGAGCGCGACGGCCAACAAAACCATCGCGCTGAACAAGCGTGCCCGCCACGAGTACCACATCGAAGAGCGCTTCGAGGCCGGGCTCGCCCTGCAGGGCTGGGAGGTCAAGTCGATCCGGGCGGGGCGCGGCAACATCATCGACGCCTACGCTTACGTGAAGCGTGGCGAGATCTACCTGATCGGCGCACAGATCACTCCGTTGATCCAGGCCTCCACCCACGTGGTGGCCGAGGATCGGCGCGAGCGCAAGCTGCTGCTGCACCGGAACGAGATCGACAAGCTGATCGGCAAGGTCGAGCGTGATGGCTATACGATCGTGCCGACCGCGATGTACTGGAGCAAGAACAAGATCAAGCTCGAGATCGCGCTGGCCAAGGGCAAGCAGAACCACGACAAGCGCGATGCGGCCAAGGATCGCGACTGGGCGATCGAGAAGCAGCGGGTGATGCGGCGCGGCAACCGCGACGCCTGAGGCAGGCCCCGCCGCCATGTGGCGCCGGGCGATGCCCGGCGGCCCGGGCCATCAACCGGCCAGCATGCCCTGCCCGCGCGCGCGCGGCGCCAGGGCCGCGTGCATCACGGCCAGGTGCATCACCACCGCCAGTTCCGGCGCGTGGCGATCATCGCCCGCCCGCCACTGCTGGGCGAGCTGGGCTGCATTGGCCGGCAGCAGGGCCAGCAGCTGCGTATCGTCGAGCGCATCGGCTGCACCCTGCAGCTGGCGCGCCAGCTGCCGCGACTGCCACACGTGAACGCCGATGCTGAGGCTGGCCAATGTCATCAAGGTCAGCGCCAGGCCGTGCTCGAACCACTGCGCCAGCACGTCCGGCCCCCACAGCAACGCCGCCAGTACCGCCAGCGCCGGCAGCCGCCAGCCCAGCCAATGGGTGCGCCCACGCTGCGGCCAATGCACCACCACTGCGCTGGCGACCAGCGCCACCGCTGCGGTGGCCGGCAGTTCGGTCAGCCAGGTCGCCGCCAGCAGTACCGCCAGCAGCGCCCAGACCCAACCGGGAGGCAACGCCCGTCGCTGATAGTCGGCCCCGACCGGGCCCACCAGCTGGCGCAGGCTGCGCTGTTGCATCGCGTCGGTCACCCACAGTCTCCCGTTTCTGTCCTGCCCTGGATGGTCACGACCAGTGTGTCGCAAATCCGTGCCGGAGACGTTAGCAATCCGCTATGACACAGGCAGTACAACGTGTTGCGGATTGACCGGCCGCGCGAGGTGACTGTTCAGCTGTTTTGCCGTAGCATGACAACCGTTGGGCAGGCCCTGCCCGTGGTGACACGGAATCGGCCCTGTACCTTGCAGCACTGTAGAAACCGGGGGTGCATTGGTTTCGACGGGGGTTGTGAAGTCGCCTGGCGCATGCCGAGGGGGTAGCTTTCCTCGTAAATCCAGCTGCAAAACTCTAGTTGCCAACGACGACAACTACGCTCTGGCCGCTTAAGGCCTAAGCCTCGAAACCGCTTGTGTCCATGCTCGCGGTGTAGAGTCACTATCATGGAATCGCGCTGGACGGCTGCCTGTCAGTCCGGCACTAGAACACAACAGGCTGGTTCCCGGATGCGCTTTGCACGCCGTGCTGTTCGGGGACGAGATTCAACGGCGAGCTAAGCATGTAGTGCTGGGGATGGAGTGCCTTCGGACGGCGGTTCAATTCCGCCCACCTCCACCAACGAGCGGTCCTTCAAGGACCGGAGAAGCCCGGACATTCCCGCCAGAAGGGGATCTCCGGGCTTTTTTATTGCTTGCGGTATACACCGCTCGCCGCGCGTGTCGATCTCGACATCGGTAAATCAGTTCAGAAATTTCCTACCCCCGCACTGGGGGAGAACGGTCTGCGAAGCCGTTCGTTCAAGGTCGCCATCAGAAAGGAGACCGCGCGGACATACCCCCTTCATCTCGAGTCGAGCCCCCAGGGCACGACCGGCTCATCGCACCTTTCACAAAGGAACTGTATTCATGCGTACGTCGCTTCGGGTTTCCCTTGCCAGTGCCATCACCCTGGTCCTGGCCAGTGCCCCTGCCTTCGCCCAATCCACCGAACGGGTGTGGACACGGGGCATGGACAACAACCAGCAGTACAGCAGTTTCATCGTCAAGTACCGCGATGGCAGCCGCAAACGCGTCTCTGCCGACACCGCCCAGGATGCGCTGAAACAGCGCTTGGGCGCGCAGCAGCGCAGCAAGCGCTCGGTGGGTGCGGCGCAGGCTGCGGCGGTGGCGCATCAGCGCCGCATGGGTGGCGGCGCCGATGTGATCAGGACAGACAAGGCACTGGATCGTCCGGAGGCCGAGATCCTGATGCAGCGCATCGCCGACGACCCGGACGTCGAATACGTGCAGCCGAACTTCATGATGAGTGCGTTCGCCACGCCCAACGATCCGCGTTACGCCGAACAGTGGCACTACAGCAATCCCGTCAGTGGCGCACGCGTGCCGGCGGCATGGGATCGCTCCACCGGCCAAGGGGTCGTGGTGGCGGTGATCGATTCGGGCTATCTCGACAACAACGACCTGCAGCCGAACCTGCTGCCGGGCTACGACATGATTTCCTCCACCCGGCCGTTCAGCAATCTGCAGTGCATCCTGGGCGGGCTGAATCCCGGTTGTGGCGGTTCCGACGATGGCGATGGCCGCGATGCGGATGCCTTCGATGCCTCGGGCATCGCGCACGGCACCCACGTTGCGGGAACCGTCGCGGCGGTAACCAACAACCAGATCGGCGTGGCAGGCGTGGCCTACAACGCGAAGGTCGTACCGGTACGCGTGCTGGGCAACCAGGGCAATGGCGGCTCGGATGACATCATCGACGGCATGCTCTGGAGCGCTGGCATCGCCGTGCCGGGTGTTCCCGCCAATGCCAACCCGGCCGAGGTCATCAATCTCAGCCTGGGCGGCCGTCGGCCCTGCTCGCCGGCCGAGCAGGATGCGATCGACGACATCACGGCCACCGGCACCCTCGTGGTGGTCGCGGCGGGCAACAGCAACCTCGATGTGTCCGAGTTCGCACCGGCGAACTGCAACGGCGTGATCGCGGTAGCCGCGAACGACCAGGGCGGGCGCCGCGCGTTCTACTCCAACTACGGTGCAGGCATCCATATCACCGCGCCCGGTGGCGAGACGTGGTCGTGCCGCGCCTCGGTGGGCGAGTTCCTGCCCCTGGCCACACCGCCGAACTCGACCAACTGCGCACCGACCCGCCAGCATCCGGCGCAGGGCGTTCTGTCCACGGTGGGCAACAATGCCTTTGACTTCATGTCCGGCACCTCGATGGCGGCACCGCACGTGGCCGGCGTCGTCGCGCTGATGCAGGCGGTGGCACCGGTGCCGAAGACCACCAGCCAGGTCAAGGACATCCTGCGCCGCACCGCCCATCCGATCGCGGCGGCCAACTGCCCGGGGGGTTGCGGTCCGGGCATCATCGACGCCGCAGAAGCTGTCAGGGAGGCCAGCAACTGAGGCCCGGGCGCAGCGGCCCGCCACGGCCGCTGCGCCATGCGTTGCCCGCCGGTCAGATCCACAGGCCACCATCTCCCACATTCCCGGCACGAAACCCATGAACTGGTTCGACGGCATAGCCATCGGCTTCCTGCTCGGTGTCCTGGCATGTACTGCTGCGGTGGTCCTGGCAATCCGCAACAGCGATCTGGACGATTGACGACCGGCCGCTGAAGGAACCGGCGCACGCCGCTTCCGCCTTGACATGCCTCCCGCTAGAGTGGCGCGACCGCGCAGGAGGATCGTATGGCAACCACGGGAATGGGCATCGTCGGCCGCACGGCTCTCGTCTTCACCCTGCTGCTGGCGCTGAGCGGCTGCGCCACCCTGCGCCAGTTCGGGCCCTCGGTGCAGGTCGCCTCGGTTACCCCCGGCCAGTACATCGCGCTCAAGCGCGGTGACATCCTCACCACCGGCAAGCTCAGCTCGGCCACCCTGGAAACCCTGCGCGTGGCCGGTCTGGACGAGGGTGTCTGCGCCAGGCCCGGTCCGCCCTGCATCGATGCAATGGAGGCCAGCATCGTCGTGCGCGAGGAAGACAAGCGCTCGGCCCTGGCCGAACTCTGGCTGCAGTACGCATTGACTCTGCCCGCCCCCAAGCGCGAGTACTCCGCCGAAGGCCGCGCCAAGGCCGTGGTCACCGAACTGGACGCCGGCTTCCAGCCGCGTCTGGATGCGTGGATGCAGGTTGCGAGGCAGGCCTACGCCTATCTGTTCTTCACCGAGCGCACCGCCAACCAGCGGGGTTTCGAGGATCGCCAGACGCAGGTGCGGGACTACTACAACCTGGCCGTGCAGGAAGCCTCCGTGCAGCTGTTCGAGGCCTACGCCACTGGCCGGGTGCACAGCGACACCAGCCGCTTCCAGCTGGGACGATGGACCTTTGTGCTGGCGCCATCGGACGACGGCTCGCCATTGGACGAGCGTACGCCGAGGGAGCTGGTTCCCGCCGCAGCGCTCTCGTTCACCGGTACCCTGCGCAGCGTGCATCGCCGGGATGGCTTCGGCGCCGAGCTGGTGGCGGTGATGGATGATCCCGGCAGCGACGTGGACACGCCTGCTGCCGAGGCCAGCGCAGCTGCGCCGGTACAGCGCAGCTGGAGCGAAATGCCATCACCTTCGATGTCGGTGCTGCTGCGGTTCTCCGGCGACAACCTGTGGGAAGTGCTGCACGACGACGAGCCGGAGGTGGAGATCCACGATCCCTACCAGGTTTCGGAAGTCACCCTGCATGGCCAGCAGGTGCCACTGGCGGCCAACTTCACGGCAGGCTACGCGCTGTGGCTCGCACGCTCCAACTTCAGCCGGCAATCGCTGCGCTCGCTGTTCGGCAGCAAGGGCGGCATCGATACGCCGCATCTGTACATGATGCAGCCCTACGACCCGAAGCGCCGCGTGCTGTTGATGATCCACGGCCTGGCAAGCAGCCCGGAGGCATGGGTCAACGTCGCCAACGAGCTGATGCGCGACGATGAGATCCGCCGGGACTTCCAGGTGTGGCAGTTCTACTACCCGACCAATATGCCCATCGCGATGAGCCACGATGCGATCCGCCACATGCTGGCCGACGTGCTGCAGCACTTCGATCCCACTGGAAAGGCGGCGGCCTCGCATGACATGGTGCTGGTCGGGCACAGCATGGGCGGAGTGATCTCGCGGCTGATGGTGTCTTCGTCCGGCGACCATCTGGTCGAGACCCTGCTGGCAACCGCGCAGATGACGCCGGCACAGCGCGAGCTGCTGCGCACCCGCGGCGCGCCGGTGCTCACGTTCAAGCCGGAACCGGAGATCTCACGGGTGGTATTCATTGCCACGCCGCATCGCGGCACCGACGTCGCCGGTACCCGCCTCGGGCGCTGGATCGGCCGTCTGGTACGGCTGCCACTGACCGTGCTGGAGGACGTGGCGACGATCGCCAACGACGGCCACGTCGACCGCGACGACGGCAAGCACGGCTACCAGATGAACAGCATCCAGAATCTCGACAAGGATGACCCCTTCGTCAAGGCCGTCGCCGATCTGCCGATGTCTCCGAGCGTGCGCTACCACTCCATCATCGCGCGCGCCAAAGCCGATGGACCGCTGGAGCAGACCAGCGACGGACTGGTGCCGTACTGGAGTTCGCACCTGCCGGGCGCCGAATCGGAGAAGGTGATCGTGTCCGGTCACAGCGTGCAGGAAGCCACGCCCGCCATCGTCGAGCTCAGGCGCATCCTGCATGAAGACATGCAGGCACACGACCGGCGCGATGAGTAGCGCAGGCTGATCGCCGTTCCGTCACCAGCCGGGACGGCGGTTCAGCCGTTGCGGGAAATCCCTCATCGCACGTACGCACAGTGCCTCCTATGCTGGCCGCACCTCCCCGACAGCAGGCCAGCCACATGAACACCCAGGACCTCAGCCGCCAACCCCGTCCCGATCCGGCCGAGCGCGATGCCTTCTTTCCCTCGCCCTGGTCGCTCTCGCAGTTCACGTCACCCACCAGCAATCTGTCCGGCGCGGACTATGCCGACGCACGCCGGGATGGCCGCTGGAAGATACTGATGATCGGCGCCGATGAGCGCTACCTGCCGACCGCCAACGGCCACCTGTTCTCCACCGGCAATCA
Organism: Stenotrophomonas sp. STEN008; assembly: GCF_056760435.1. Lineage (NCBI taxonomy): Bacteria > Pseudomonadati > Pseudomonadota > Gammaproteobacteria > Lysobacterales > Lysobacteraceae > Stenotrophomonas > Stenotrophomonas sp. STEN008. The sequence goes on from NZ_JBRRET010000006.1 coordinate 37,484, forward strand.
CCCGGTCGAAACGCTGCTGCCGATGTATCACCTGGACAAGGCCGGCTTCGACTTCGATGTGGCAACCCTGTCCGGCAACGCCGTGAAGTTCGAATGGTGGGCCTTCCCCGGCGAGGACCGCGACATCGGCGGTCTGTACGAACGTTACCAGGCGCGGTTCCGCCAGCCGAAGGTGCTGGACGACATCGTGGCCTCGCTGGACGCGGCGTCGGACTATGCAGCCATCTTCATTCCGGGCGGGCATGGTGCACTGATCGGTCTGCCGGAGAGCCGCGCGGTCAGCAAGGCGCTGCACTGGGCGATGGCACAGCAGCGCTACATCATCACGCTCTGCCACGGCCCTGCAGCGCTGTTGGCTGCCGGGATCGATGAAGCGTGCGGTGATTCGCTGTTCCGTGGCTACCGCATCTGCGCCTTCCCCGATGCGATGGACCGGCAGACGCCGGACATCGGCTACATGCCCGGGCAACTGCCGTGGTTCTTCGGTGAAAAGCTCGCGCAGCAGGGCGTGCAGATCGTCAACGAGGGTATTGACGGCAGCGTGCTGCAGGATCGCCTGCTGCTGACAGGCGATAGTCCGTTGGCCGGCAATGCACTCGGCCAGTTGGCCGCACGCACCCTGCTGGACGCGCTGGCAGGTCGCTGAACACCGTGGCCGCGCTGGTGCCGATGCTGCTGGAACTGGAGCAGGCGCGTTCGATCGCCGAGATCGGCGCGCTGCTTCGCTCGATCGCCGCGCCCCTCGGCTACGATCGCGTGCTGGTGTTTGCGGCCGGCACCGGGCTCGAACGCGGCGCACACCGCGTGTACTGGATCGAGGGCGACTGGCTGGGCGAAGGGCGTGAGACCGATCTTGCCCGCTACCTGCATGCCTGCCCGGTCAACCGCCACGTGCTCGACAGCGATGCCCCGTTCTTCTGGAGCAAGCGCGACGGCGCAAGGGGGGCCCGCTACCAGGTGGTCAGGCAGCCCCGCGGCGACGGCCTGCATGGCCTGCAGGTACCCGTGTTCGGAACCACGGGGCTGGAAGGGGCGATCAGTTTCGCCGGAACGATCATCGACGCTTCCGCGCCTGCCCGGCTGCTGCTGGAGTCTGCCGGCACAGCAGCATTCCGCGCCGCCCGCCGGCTGGCCGAAGCACCGGCTGAACGCCCCCTGGGCGAACTGAGCACGCGGGAACGCGAGGTTCTGCGTTGGGTCGCAGCCGGCCGGCGCCAGGCGGAGATCGCCGCCACGCTGGGGTTGTCCGCGCGCACCGTGGAGAACCACCTGCGCCGCGCGCGCCAGCGCCTGGGCGTTGCGACGACGGCGCAGGCCGTGCGCGCGGCCGCGCGACGCGGCGAGATCGAAGACTGAGCGGGCCCCCGTGCAGCCGCCACGCCAATGACCCATCCCGGCATACCCTCCCCTGCCAATCCGTGCCATCCTTCATGGAATCGTTTACATGGAATGGAGGGATTCCACGATGCTGTCGCGTTTCCGTCGCCCTGCGCTGTGTGCGCTGCTGGCCTTCGCTCTTCCCGCCATCGCCTGGGCGGCGGCCCCTGCGCCGCTGAAGGTGATGTCCTTCAATGTCCGCACCCCGGCCGACACCGCGCCAGGCAAGCGCTGGCCGGATCGCCGCGATGCGATGGTCAAGGTCATCCTGGATGCCCGCCCGGCCGTCATCGGCACCCAGGAGCTGGTACAGGAACAGGCCGACTATCTCGCCGGCCACCTGCCCGGCTACGCGTGGTTCGGTGAAGGACGGCGCGGTGGCAGCGGCGATGAGCACATGGGCGTGTTCTACGACACGCGGGTGCTGGCCGTGGAGGAATCCGGCAACTTCTGGCTGTCCGATACACCGGAGATCGCCGGCAGCATCACCTGGGGCAACCTGTACCCGCGCATGGTGACCTGGGCCCTGTTCCGTCGCCTTGACGATGGCCGCCGCTTCTACTTCATGGACACCCACCTGCCCTATCGCGACGAAGACGAACCGCGCCGGGTCAAGGGAGCCGAGCTGATCGGCAGGCGGGTGGCGACGCTGCCGCCGGATCTGCCGGTGGTGCTGACGGGCGACTTCAACAGTGAACCCGGGGGCGGAACCTACGCGACGCTCACCCGCGTTCTGCAGGACGCACGCACCCAGGTGGCGTCTCCCCAGGGGCCGCGCCTGACCTTCCATGATTTCACCGGCAAGGCCACCACGCAGCTGGACTGGGTACTGGTGAGAGGCTTCCGTGCGCGCAGCTTCCTGACCGATGACCGTCGCATCGACGGCGTGCTGCCCTCGGATCACTTCCCGCTGGTGGTCGAGCTGGACTGGCCCCGGCCCTGAGTCGGGTTGCCGCCGCGTTCACCGCGGCGGCTGCCGCGCCAACAGGCGATACAGCGCCTGGTGCTGATCGCGCGCCTGGCAGATGCGAGCGCCGATGGCCAGCAGCACGGCCACGCCGATCAGGCCCAGGCCCAACATGGAGTCCGGCAGCCGCACGAAGCCGATGGCCGCGGCCAGCATCGCCAGCACCAGCAGAACGACCACCGCGACGGACAGTCCTGCACCGGGTGGTCCCGGATCGCCGAACAACATTCGTTGGGTATCCCGCTTGCCGTCCGTCATCGCCTGTCCTCTGATGGCCCGCCCCACTTGTTACACGGCAGAAGGCGCTTCCGGGAGAGTCAGAAGCGTCATGAATGTGACGGTGTCCACGGCTCACGCCGCGCTGCCCTGCCTGAGTTCGCAAAGTGTGGAGGACGGCATGGCAGGGCGGCAGGCGCCCGCCCATCGGTGGCCCTGACCGGCAACGGGGGGGGGGGGGGCCCGGGCCCCCCCCCCGGGGGGGGGGGGGCGGGCCGGGCGGGGGGACGGGGGGCCGGGCGGGGGGGGGGTGGCGACCCCCCCCCGGGGGGGCCCCCCCCCCGCCCGGCGCCGCGCCCCCCTGGGCCCCCCCCCCCGTCCGGTCAATTCACCTGTGCCACGCTCGGCGCCTGCGGGGACTGGCCCCAACCACCCAGCGCCTTGTATACGCCGACTACGCTGACGTTGACCTCCGCCTCGGCGGCCGCCAGTGCATCATCGGCGGCCAGCTGGGTGCGCTGCGCGTCGAGCAGGGTCAGGAAGTCTTCCGAGCCCTCGCGATAGCGGATCTGCGCCAGCGACTCGGCTCGTCGTGCGGCCTGCGCCTGCTCCACCACGATCGCCAGCCTTGCCTGCTGCTTGGAGTAGCGTGTCAGCGCGTTCTCGGTGTCTTCCAGTGCCAGCAGCACCGTCTGCTCGTACTGCGCGGCAACGCCCTCGGCCTCGGCCTTGCTGGCACGCAGACGTGCGCGCACGGTTCCGAAATCGAAGGCCGCCCAGCTCAACGACGGCGTCAGCGACCAGGCCTTGTTGCTGCCGTTGACCAGGCCATTGGCGTCGCCGCCGAGGAAGCCGACGAAACCGGAAAGCGACAACCGCGGGAACAGATCGGCCGTTGCCACCCCCACCCGTGCCGTGGCGGCTGCCAGCCGCCGCTCGGCCGCACGCACGTCGGCACGCTGGCGCAGCAGCTCGCGGGTATCGCCCAGCGGCAACGGCTTGGCGAACGCCGGCACCTCATGCGGCGCGAGCATGTCGGCCAGTACTTCCGGGCGCTGGCCCAGCAGCACCGCCAGGCGATTGCGGGACTGCGTCTCGGCCACTTCCAGCAGGGGAATATCGGCCTCGATCGCCTTCAGCCGGGCACGGCTGCTCTGCACATCCAGCTCGCTGCCGGCACCCAGTTCCCAGCGCGCCTCGGTCAGCTTCTGCGTATCACGCAGATTGACCAGTGTGTGCTGGGCCACGGCGATGCGCTTCTGCGTGCCGCGCAGCTCGAAGTAGTTGCGTGCCACTTCGGCGGCAACCAGTACCTGCGCATCGGCCAGGTTGGCCTGCTCGGCCCCCAGATCGGCGCGTGCAGCTTCGGCAGCACGGCGCTTGCGGCCGAACAGATCCAGCTCCCAGCCCGCATCGAAGCCGAGCTGGTAGCTTTCACTGAACACCCGCTGCCCACCCAGCTGCGGATCGGGTTGCTTGCGGCGATCGTAACTGCCGCCTGCGGTCACGTGCGGTGCCTGGTCGAAGCGGCTTTCGACGAACACCGCCCGCGCCTGGCTGACACGCGCCACGGCCACGCGCAGGTCAAGATTGCTCGACAGTGCGCCGTGCACCAGCTCTTCCAGCACCGGGTCATCGAACTGCGCCCACCAGCTGGCAACGGGCGATGTGGTGCTGAACACCGGCTGCTCCGCGCCCTGCAGGACGACAGGCTCCTGCTGGGGCGCCTTGTAATTGGGACCGACGGTGACACAGCCGGCCAGCACGAGGCTGGAAACGGCCACCGCCAGGGTGCGGATCACCATGGCAGCACCTCGCCCAGATAGGTGAAGCTGCCACTCGGGCCTTCAGGGCCGATCAGCGCCATCTGCACGCTGGAACGCGCACCTTCGGCGATCTCGATCTCGCCGTGGCCACCATTCATGTCGGTCTTGACGTAGCCCGGGTGCACGGTATTCACCTTGATCGGCGAGCTGCGGAGCTCGTGCGCCAGGGCCAGCGTCCAGCTGTTCACCGCCGCCTTGGAGGCGTTGTAGGCCGGAATCTTGAAGTCATAGATGACCGAACCCGGGTCGGCATGCAGGGTCTGCGAACCGAGGATGCTGGACACGTTGACGATGCGCCCGGCCTTGGCCTGCTTCAGCAGCGGCAGGAACGCCTGGGTCACCGCCACCAGTGCATACACATTGGTGTCGAAGGTGCGACGCCACGTATCCAGCGACTGCTCCGACGGTGCCTGTGCCGGGTTCTCGATCATGATGCCGGCGTTGTTGACCAGGATGTCCAGCCGGCCGTGACGCTGGCGCACCTGCTCGACCGCGTCGGCGATGCTCGCAGCATCGGTAACGTCCAGCTGCAGCGCTTCCACCGGCAGGCCTTCCGCCTGCAGCTTCAGTGCCTGCTCCACCGCCGTCTCACGCTTGCGGCCGGCCAGCAGCGTGTGCACGCCTTCCTTCGCCAGCTGGCGCACGGTCTCGGCACCGATGCCACGGGTAGCGCCGGTAACCAGCGCGATCTTGTTCTGATGGGTGTTCATGGATTCATGCCTTTGGAGGGAGAAGCCGCCGCCGATCATCGACCGGCGGCGACGGGGTTCCGTATCAGTGATGAATGGTGGGCTCGCCGTGCTGCACCAGCTGGCCACCGCCGTTGCGGGTGACGAACTTGCGCAGGGCGACGTAGAACACCGGGGTCAGGAACAGGCCGAACAGGGTGACGCCCAGCATGCCGGCGAACACCGTGATACCGGTCACCGAGCGCACCTCGGCACCCGCACCGTGCGAAAGCACCAGCGGCACGGTGCCGGCGATGAACGCGATGGAGGTCATCACGATCGGGCGCAGGCGCAGGCGGCAGGCTTCCAGCGCGGCCTCGACGATGCCCTTGCCGCCCATCTCCAGCTCACGGGCGAACTCGACGATCAGGATCGCGTTCTTGCATGCCAGGCCCATCAGCACCACCAGGCCCACCTGCACGAACACGTTGTTGTCGCCGCCGGTCAGCCATACGCCGAACAGAGCCGACAGCAGGGTCATCGGCACGATCAGGATCACCGCCAGCGGCAGCGACCAGCTCTCGTACAGCGCGGCCAGCACGAGGAAGGCCAGCATGATCGCCACGGGGAACACGATGAACGCGGCCTTGCCCTGGGTGGCCTGCTGGTAGCTCAGGTCGGTCCATTCGGTGGCCATGCCGACCGGCAGCACCTGCCCGGCGATCTCGGTCAACTTGTTCATCGCTTCCGCCGAGGACAGCAGGCGCGGGTCGGCCTCGCCGGCCAGGTCCGCTGCCGGATAGCCGTTGAAACGCAGCACCGGGTCCGGGCCGAACGTCTGCTTGATGGTCACCATCGAACCGATCGGCACCATCTCGCCGCGGTCGTTGCGGGTGCGCAGCTTGGCGATGTCCTCGACGCTCTCACGGAACGGGCCGTCCGCCTGGGCGATCACCTGCCAGGTGCGGCCGAACTGGTTGAAGTCGTTGACGTACGCCGAACCCAGGTAGGTCTGCAGCGTGTCGAACAGCTCGGTCAGCTGCACGCCCTGCGCCTTCGCTTTCACACGGTCCACTTCCGCATCCAGCTGCGGCACGTTGGCCTGGTAGCTGCTGATCGGGAAGGCCATGCCCGGAGTCTGTGCAACGGTCCCCTGCATCGCCTGCACGGCATTCTGCAGCGCGCCGTAGCCCAGGTTGCCGCGGTCCTCGATGAACATCTGGTAGCCATTGCCGTTGCCCAGGCCCAGGATCGGCGGCGGCATCATCGCGAACGCGAAGCCCTCCTGCAGGCCTGCGATCTTCTGGTTGATCTCGGCGTTGATCTCCGCCGCGGTCCGGCCATGACGCTCGTTGAACGGCTTGAGCGGAATGAACGCCACACCGGTGTTCGGGGTGTTGGTGAACTGCAGCGCGTTCAGGCCCGGGAACGAAATGGTATGCGCCACGCCGTCGGTTTCCTGGGCGATCTTGGCGACCTTGCGCAGCATTTCATCGGTACGTGCGATCGACGAACCTTCCGGCAGCTTCACGCCCGCGATCAGGTACAGCTTGTCCTGGGTCGGGATGAAGCCCGGCGGCACCAGCTTGAAGATCACACCGGTACCGACCAGCAGGATCGCGTAGACCACGAACACAGCGCCGCGGCGGCCAAGGATGCGCGCCACGCCGCGCTCGTACTTCTCCGAGCTGGACTTGAAGAAGCGGTTGAACGGGCGGAACACCCAGCCGAACAGGCGATCGATCAGACGGCTCGGGCCATCCTTCGGAGCGCCATGGGCCTTCAGCAGGCGGGCGGCCAGGGCCGGCGACAGGGTCAGCGAGTTGATCGCCGAGATCACCGTGGAAATGGCGATGGTGACAGCGAACTGCTTGTAGAACTGACCGGTGACGCCCGACAGGAACGCCATCGGCACGAACACCGCGCACAGCACCAGTGCGATCGCAACGATCGGGCCGGACACCTCACGCATGGCCTGGTGGGCGGCTGCGGTCGGCGACAGACCTTCTTCGATGTTGCGTTCAACGTTCTCCACCACCACGATCGCGTCGTCGACCACGATGCCGATCGCCAGCACCAGGCCGAACAGGCTCAGCGTGTTGATCGAGAAGCCCAGTACGTACAGCGCTGCGAAGGTACCGACCACCGACACCGGAACCGCGATCAGCGGAATGATCGACGCGCGCCAGGTCTGCAGGAACAGGATCACCACCAGCACCACCAGGGCGATCGCTTCAAGCAGGGTCGAGACCACCGCCTTGATCGAATCACGCACGAAGATGGTGGTGTCGTACACCGCTTCGTACTTCACGTCGGCGGGCATGGTCTTCTGCATCTCGTCCATCGTGGCGATGACCTTGTCGCGAATCTCCAGTGCATTCGCACCGGGCGACTGGAAGATGCCGATACCCACCGCATTCTTGCCGTCGAGCTGCGAGCGCAGGGTGTAGTCGCCAGCGCCCAGTTCCAGGCGGGCAACGTCGGACAGGCGCACGATCTCGCCGTCGACACCGCTCTTGAGCACGATGTCGCCGAACTCCTGCTCGCTGCGCAGGCGGCCCTGGGCATTGATCAGGGTCAGGAACTGGCTGTTCGGCAGCGGCTCGGCGCCGAGCTGACCCGCAGAGACCTGCACGTTCTGCTCACGCATGGCACGCACCACGTCGCTGGCCGTCAGGCCGCGCGAAGCAACCTTGTCCGGGTCCAGCCATGCGCGCATGGCGTAGTCACCACCACCGAAGATCTGCGCGTCGCCCACGCCGGGAATGCGTGCCAGCGCGTCCTTGACGTGCAGGCGGGCGTAGTTGCGCAGGTACAGGGTGTCGTACTTGCCATTGGGCGACGTCAGATGCACGACCATCAGGAAGGTGGGCGACTGCTTCTGCGTGGTCACGCCCTGCCGGCGTACGTCCTCGGGCAGGCGTGCCTGCGCCTGCGCCACACGGTTCTGCACCTTCACCGCCGCCGCGTCCGGATCAGTGCCCGGGCGGAAGGTGACGGTCATCTGCAGCACGCCGTCGGAACCGGCGACCGACTTGAGGTACATCATGCCCTCGACGCCGTTGATCGCCTCTTCAAGCGGCGTGGCGACGGTTTCGGCGATGACCTTGGGATTGGCGCCCGGATAGACCGTGCGCACGACCACCGACGGCGGCACCACTTCCGGGTACTCGCTGATCGGCAGGATCGGAATCGTGATCAGGCCTGCGGCGAAGATCACGATCGACAGTACCGCCGCGAAGATCGGCCTGTCGATGAAGAAACGGGAAAAGTCCATGGAGGAATTCCTGGGAAATGCCGCCGGCGGGCAACAGCCACCCTGCCCCTCGCCGATATGACGAAGGCAGGGAAGGCCGCCGCTGGCGCCGGCAGCTAAGCGGAAACTCGGATCAGGAGACGGCGGATCAGCGGTTCAGCGCAGCAGTGGCATCACGGCCTGGTGCGGCGGCCGCAGCCGGCTGCATCGCCACCGCCTTGGCCTGCACCGGCATGCCCGGCATGAAGACCTTCTGCACGCCATCGATGATGACCTTGTCGCCTGCGGACAGGCCCTGCTCGACGATGCGCAGGCCTTCCGCCGTGCGGCCAAGGCGGATGTCGCGACGCTGGGCCTTGCCATCCTTGTCGACCACGTACACGTACTTGCGGTCCTGGTCGGTCAGCACAGCCTTGTCGTCGATCAGCATCGCCTGGAACTGGCCACTGCCCAGCAGCTGCACACGGGCGAACAGCCCCGGGGTGAACTGCCGGTCGGCATTGTCCAGCAGCGCACGCACGCGGATGGTGCCGGTGCTGCGTGCAACCTGGTTGTCGAGGAAGTCGACCTTGCCCGCGTGCGGGTAGCCTTCTTCACCCGACAGGCCAACCTTCACCGGCAGGTCGCTGTCGCGCTCGCTCGGGCGCTCGCCCTTGCGTGCCATCTGCGCGTAACGCAGGAAAGTGCTTTCGTCGGCATCGAAGTAGACGAACACGGTGTCCAGCGAGACCAGCGTGGTCAGCACGCTGGCGCTGTCGCCGGCGGTGACCAGGTTGCCCGCGGTGACCATCGCGCGGCCGGCACGGCCGTCGATCGGCGCACGCACCTTGGTGAACTCCAGGTTGAGCCGGGCAGCATCCAGTGCCGCCTGCGCGGCCTGCACGGCTGCGCCGGACTGGTCTGCCGCAGCGCGACGCTGCTCGGCGGTCTCGGTGGAGATCGCCTGCTGCTCGGCCAGGCGCTTGGCCCGCTCCGATTCACTTCGGGCCAGGGTTGCCTGGGTGCGGGCGCGGGCCAGTTCAGCGGCGGCGCGATCGTACTCGGCCTGGTAGCTGCGCGCGTCGATGGTGAAGAGCACATCGCCCTTCTTCACTTCCTGGCCTTCGACGTAGTTGACCTTGTCGATGTAGCCGGACACGCGTGGACGCAGTTCAACGCTCTGCACCGCCTCGATGCGGCCGCTGAACTCGTCCCATTGGCTGATCTGCTTGACCAGCACCGGGGCTGCGCTGACCTGCGGCGGGGGCGGTGCACCGGCTTCTTCGGCATGGCCGCCACTGCAGGCAGCGAGCACCGCCGCGGCGAGGATCGACACGCCGACCATCGCAATGCGATGGCCGAAACGATGTGGGGTGGTTTTGGGGGAAGTCATGGCATGCATCCGTACGGAGGGGTGGTACAGCTAATGAGAATGGCTATCAGAAAGTGCGGCGTATGCTGCAACCTCAACCAAGGTCAAGGTCAAGCGACACCGACGGCGTCGCGCCACGGTGGTGGAACTTCCAGTCGCAGCAGGCCCCGCGGCAGTTCCGCATCGCTGCTGTCGCAGCGAACGATGGCGCGGTTGTCGCGGCAGCCATCAAGCAGCGACACCACGCGCCGGCCGACCAGCAGCGAGCTCGGCCACTCGATGCAGGCGTTGGCGGCGTTGGCCGGTGTACACACCGGGCTGCACACCTCCAGCATCTGCGCGCGGACACCGACCGCCTGTGCTTCCTGGTGCACCACCTGTGCGTACATGCGCAGGGCGGCGGTGGTGATCGAGGTCTCGCCGTAGCCGGCCCAGGGCTTGAGACCGGCAGGGCTGCCGATCATCACGTAGCGCCGCGCATGCACGTTGTCACGCAGCAGCGGCAGCAGGTGGCGTACCGCATGCACATGGGGCATCAGGTCGGCCTGCAGTGCGCCGAGTAGTTCGTCGCCCTTGCGGTCCATCACCCGGCCACGGTTGTAAGGACCGCCCATGGCCGCGATCACCGCTGCCAACGGCCGCGGGCGCTGCGCGACGCGCTCGGCCAGGACCTGCGCCGAACCGTCGTCTGCCAGTGAACCGAGCATGGTCTGCAGGCCGGGTTCATCGGCGAACTGCGCTTCCAGCGACGCCAGCCGTCCTGGATCGCGGCCGACCACCAGCACCGGGCTGCCGGCTTCCAGCAGCGCACCGACCACGCCCTGGCCGACCGCACCGGTTCCGCCGAGGACCAGGACTTCGGGCATCAGAATCCCATTCACGGGACATTTCCTCCCAAATCCGGGATAGTCCCGATTCGGCGCAGTCGATCGCTCTTCTGCGGCGCCAAGCGGATGGCACCGCCACGCTGCTGCCGCATGGGCGCGGTAAACTCACGGAAATCCTTGTGCACCAAGGAACTCGGGCGGATCTCAACGGTCATCGCCAGATCCAGGGCGTTCTGGCCGGCATGCCGGAAACGGGCAAGAATGTTGCGCAGGCTCATGGCGGGGGGACTCCATTTCACGAATGGCGCCACGATAGACCTCAAACCTTTACTTGATTAGTCCTGATTAAGGGGAATAATCATCCCGTTCCCGGTCCAATCGATCTGTCACGATTGTCCCACCCCCGACGTCCAGGACTCCCGACCATGTCCCACGATCTCAATGAAACGCTGATCTTCGTCAAAGTGGTCGAGCAGGGCAGCTTCATCGCAGCTGCCAAAGCGCTCGGCCTGCCCAAGACCACTGTCAGCCGCAAGGTGCAGGAGCTGGAGACACGGCTGGGCGCGCGCCTGCTGCACCGGACCACGCGCCGTCTTGGCCTGACCGAGGCGGGCTCGATCTACCACGAGCACTGCCAGCGCATCGCGCGCGAGCTGGAAGAAGCCGAGAGCGCGGTCAGCCAGTTGCAGTCCGGCCCACGCGGCTGGCTGCGTTTCACTGTGCCCTACTCCATCGGCATCACCTGGATCGCGCCGTTGCTGGGCCAGTTCCATGCGCAGTACCCGGAAATCCGCCTGGACATGCACATGGGCAACGAGAAGCTCGACCTGATCGCCGGTGAAGCCGATCTGGCCCTGCGCGTCGGCGCCCTGCCCGATTCCAACCTGGTCGCACGCAAGCTCGGCAGCCTGCGCACGCAGGTGTTCGCCAGCCCAGCCTACATCGAGCGCTACGGCGAACCACTGCACCCGGAAGAGCTTCAGTTCCATCGCATCCTGGCCATGCGCAAGCCCTACCACACTGGCAATTCACCGCGCTTTACCTGGCAGCTGGGCGAGAACGGAGGGGAACTGCGTGACTTCCCGGTGACGCCGCTGATGACGGCCAACGACATGTCCGCGCTCAACGGCGCGCTGGTGTGCGGTGAAGGCCTGCTGCTGACCGGCGATGTGATGGCCAAGCCGTTCGTCGAGTCAGGCATGGTCCGTCGCGTGCTTGCCGGGTGGACAGGTCCGGAGGTGGATTTCAACGCGGTCTTTGCCGGCGGCCGCCTGGTCTCGCCGAAGGTGCGCGCATTCGTCGACTTCCTGGTGGAGAAGCTCAACTTCGACGCCAATTACATGCTGGCGCAGTGCCCTGGCGCGAAGCTGGCGCGGCAGCAGCAGGAGCAGGAAGATGCCGCGCTTGAGATCAGCGGCAAGCGGATCCTGGAGAAGGTGGCCGCGCCGGCGGCGTGAAGCGGGGCCTGCCCGGCGTCATGCGGTGCGCTGTTCCAGCAGATGCTCGATCAGTGCCCGCAGCTTCGGCTCGGCCTGGCGCCGGCTGGGGTAATACAGGAAGAACCCTGCGAACCACGGGCAGTAGGGCTCCAGCACGCTGACCAGTTCCCCACGCTGCAGCCACGGGCGCCATGTGTCCTCCATGCCGAAGGCCAGCCCGGCGCCCGCCAATGCCAGGCGGGTCATCGTGGCCATGTCATTGCTGGTGATCTCCGGCTGCACATCGACGCTGAACTCGCGTCCGCGCTCTTCGAATTCCCAGCGATAGGGCGCCTTGCGTGGTGCGGCGCGCCAGCCGATGCAACGGTGCCCGGGCAGCTCGCGCGGGTGCCTGGGCATGCCGTGCTGCTGCCCATACCGCGGAGTGCACACCACCACCTGCCGCTGCCGGCCGGACACCGGAATCGCCACCATGTCCTGGGCGATCACCTCGCCCAGACGCACGCCCGCGTCGAAACCCGCCTCGACAATGTCGAACTCCTCATCGGTCACCGTGATGTCCAGCTGCAGCTCCGGGTGCCGGGCGGCGAAGCTGGCCAGCAGGGGACCGGCCAGGAAATGCTCGGCAATGGAGGACACGGCCAAGCGCAGCTGGCCCTTGAGGGTGCTGCCGCGACGTAGCGTGGACTCCACGGCGCTGTCCAGTTCAGCCAGGGCGGGTCTGACCGCCGCAAGCAGCGCCTGGCCGGCATCGGTGAGGTTGACGCTGCGGGTGGTGCGCAGCACCAGAGCGACACCGAGCGACTGTTCCAACCGGGCGATGGTCTGGCTGACGGCCGACCGGGTCACGCCCAGTTGCTGGGCCGCCGCGGTGAAGCTACTGCAGTCGGCTACCCGCTGGAACACCGCGAGGGCATTGAGATCGACGGACATTGGTTAGCGGATCTATACAAGGTAGTCAGCAGTCGCCATCTTATCGCGACGAAGCAGGCCGTCTACCGTGACTGCACCGGGCACGACCCGGCATTTCCCCCTAGCCCTTCCGGAGACCTGCCATGAGCCATTCCCGAACCATCCTGATCACCGGTGCCTCCAGCGGCATCGGCGCCGGCATCGCCCGCTCGCTGGCGCAGCCCGGCGCGCGCCTGGTGCTGGGCGCGCGCCGCCTCGAACGGTTGCAGGCACTGGCGGATGAACTGCGCCAGCACGGCGCCGACGTACGCGTGCATGCGCTGGACGTGACACAGCGCGCGCAGGTCGAAGCGTTCGCCGCTTCGGCCCTGGAGCAGTTCGGCGCCCTCGATGTGATCGTCAACAATGCCGGTGTGATGCCACTGTCGCCGATGGCATCGCTGAAGGTGGACGAATGGGACCGGATGATCGACGTCAACATCCGCGGTGTACTGCACGGGATCGCGGCCGTGTTGCCCCATATGCGCGCACGCGGCCGCGGACAGATCATCAACATCGCGTCCATCGGCGCGCTGTCGGTCGTACCGACCGCTGCGGTCTACTGCGCCACCAAGCACGCGGTACGCGCCATCTCGGAGGGCCTGCGCCAGGAACACCGCGAGCTGCGGGTCACCTGCATCCACCCCGGCGTGGTGGAAAGCGAGCTTGCGGACAGCATCACCGACCCGGTCGCCGCCGAAATGATGGTCGGCTATCGCGCCATCGCCCTGCAGCCGGATGCGATCGGGCGCGCGGTGCGGTTCGCCATCGAGCAGCCCGACGACGTGGACGTGAACGAGATCGTGGTGCGGCCGACGGCCGCGGCATGACCCGGCCGCCGTTCCTGCGCTAGGCGCCGCGCATCTCGCCCAACGAAAATGCCGCCTGCAAGGGCGGCATTCCCGTTCCGGCTGCGCCGGACCTGCACGCACGCGCCGCGCGTTACTGCTGCAGCGGAATCACGCGGATTTCAACACGGCGGTTCTTGGCACGGCCGGCATCGGTGCTGTTGTCGGCAATCGGGTACGCCTTGCCGGCGCCCAGCGTTTCGATACGCACGCTCTGCACGCCCTGCCCGATCAGGTACTGGGCGACCGAATCGGCGCGCTCCTTGGAAAGGCGGTTGTTGACCGCATCGCTGCCGATGCTGTCGGTATGGCCGACCACTTCGATCATGGTCTGGTTGTAATCACGCAGGGTGCCGGCCACGCCGTTGAGCGCGCCGTAGAACTGCGGCTTCAGTGCCGACTTGCCGAAATCGAAGGTGATGCCGTCGGGCAGGTTCAGCATGATGTTGTCGCCCTGGCGCTGCACATCGATGCCGGTGTTGGCAGTGCGCTCGCGCAGCGCGCGTTCCTGGCGATCCTGGTACTGGCCCACGGCCGCGCCACTGAGCGCGCCGATGCCTGCACCGATCAGCGCGTGCTGGCGGCGCTCGGTCGCACTGTCGCCGCTGAGCAGGCCGGCGGCCACGCCAATGGCGGTACCGATCAGCGCGTTGCGACCCGTCCGGTTCTGCTGCTCGGTCGGGTTGCCGTACTGATCGCTCTGCACGTAGGAACCGCCGGTGGCGCAGGCCGACAGGACGGCCGCGCTCATCAGGGCCAGTGCGACATTGCGGGTGGTGTTGCGGATCATGATGGTCTCCTTGGTTTCCGGTCGGGCCGGCGGCTTGCGGGCCGCCCAGAGGATAAACAGCAGGACGCGATGCCGGGATGATGAACACGCCGCTCGACAGGCCCTTGTTCAGCTAGCTGTCTGGAACCCCGCGACGGCGCTTTACCCCGCTCCCGACTGGCGGTAGGCGGCCAGCGCTGCATCCCGGCCGGCGGCCAGATCCACCAGGGGGCTGCGCGGATACTCCGGCGCGTGCTCGGCCAGCCACTGCGGATGCTGCCACGGCGCGAAGCGCGCCTTCACCGGCAGCGCCGCCAGTTCCGGTACCCAGCGGGTGATGTAGCGCGCCTGAGGATCGAACTTTTCGGCCTGGGTGACCGGATTGAACACGCGGAAGTAAGGCGCTGCATCCGCACCGGTACCGGCCACCCACTGCCAGCCCATCGTGTTGTTGGCCAGGTCGGCATCGACCAGTGTGTCCCAGAACCAGCGTGCGCCATGCAGCCAGTGCGCGCGCAGGTGCTTGCACAGGTAGCTGGCGACGATCATCCGCACCCGGTTGTGCATGTAGCCGGTATGCCACAGCTCGCGCAGGCCGGCATCCACGATCGGTACGCCGGTGTTGCCGCGCTGCCAGTCATGCAGCTGGCCGGCGCTGGGCGTGGCCCACGGAAAGCGGTCGAAGCGCGGGTTGAGGTTGCCGGTGGGGGTCTCCGGAAAGTGATGCAGCAGGTGGTAGGCGAAGTCACGCCAGCCCAGTTGCCGCAGGTAGCCGTCGATGTCGGCGTCGGTACCGGCGCTGCGCAGCCCTTCCAGCGCATGGGCGATGCGCCAGGGCGCGATCTCGCCGAAGTGCAGGTGCGGTGACAGCCGCGAGGTACCGACCCGGTCCGGCAGGTCGCGCTGCGCGCGATAGCCTCGCAGCGCGCCGTCCTCGAACACCGAAAGCGCCTCCAGCGCGCCGGCCTCTCCCGGCTGCCAGTGCTCCCAGAAGCCGCCGTCCCAGCCGAGCGCCGGTGCCAGCCCGAGCGCCTGCAGCGACTCGCCTTCGACGGCATGCGCCGCCAGTGCCGCGGGCGCCGCCTGCAGCCCGGGCAGGCGCCAGTGACTGAGCACGTTGCGCCAGTAAGGGGTGAACACCTTGTACGGCTGCCCCTGCTGGGTGGCGATATCCCACGGCTCGAACAGCAGACTGCCGTTGCAGCTCTGCGCATCGATGCCCTGCTCGCGCAGCGTGCGCTTGATGGAGGCATCACGTGGCTGGGTGGCGGGCTCGTACTTGCGGTTCCAGTACACCGCCGTGGCACCGGTCCGTGCGATCAGTGCCTGCAACACCGGCAGGCTGTCGCCGATCTGCAGCACCAGGGAAGAACCGCGGCCACGCAGATCCGCATCCAGCGCGGCAAGCGAGCGATGACGCCACGCGTTGGATGCCGCTCCCGGGGCCCACTCGCCTTCTTCGTGCGGCGCGTGGATGTAAACCGGGACCACATCGTGCCCCGCATCCAGTGCGGCCTGCAGGGCCGGATTGTCCTGCAGCCGCAGGTCGCGACGGAACCAGACCAACGCTACCGACACGTGCACCGCCTTTGCTGTGGAAGGCGGCCATGGTAGCCAGCACAGGTGAAGACCGCGCAGGGGCGCAACGCCGTCCGCAGCCGGACTACTTCCGGGCGTCGAAACGCTGCATGGCTTCGCGGATCAGCGTACGCGCCTCGGCCGCGTTGCCCCAGCCCTGCAGCTGCACCGGGTTGCGTCCAGCTGGCAGATCCTTGTACACGCGGAAGAACGCCTCGATGCGCTGCCGCTCGATCTCCGGCAGATCGGCCAGATCGCGGACGCCTGCATAGCTCGGATCAACCTTGTCGGTCGGCACGCCGATGACCTTCTCGTCATGTTCGCCGCCATCGATCATCTTCAGATAGCCGATCGGGCGGAAGCGGATGATCACGCCGGGGTGCAGGGGCTCACGGGTCAGCACCAGCGCGTCCAGCGGATCGTTGTCACCCGCCAGCGTGCGCGGCATCGAACCATAGTTGGCCGGATAGGCCACCGGCATCGACTGGAAGCGGTCGACGTGGACCAGCCCGTCGTCCTTGATCTCATACTTGGTGAAGCTGCCAGCGGGAATTTCCACGGCCAGGTTCACCTCCTGCGGTGCCTGCTGCGGCTGGGCCGCCAGGAACGGATGCAGCACCGCATCAGCGGCGGCCACCGCACCGGCCAGCAACAGCAGAGCGGCACCGATGGCAGCAAGAGGAACGATGCGTCGGGGCATGGTCATCGGCGTCTCCTTATTCCCAGCAACGGTCGGCGCGACCCTTGGCAGTCTGCGCGCGCGGGCAGTCGCGTGGCGTGATGCGGCCTTCGGTCAGCTCCGTGCGCTGCTTGCCCCCGCTGGCGTCGCGGTGCAGCTCGAAAGCATCGTACAGCTGCCCGGTCACCGTGCGCGCCTCATAGCGCAGATGCTGCGGATCGATGCGCAACACCTGGAACAGCTGGGTGTCCTCGGCCACCGGGGCCATCGTCCTTCGGGCTTCATCGGAAAGACGGTACTGCTTCGGTCCCGCCACGGTCACCACATACTGTGGTGTGGCGGCCTGTCCTTCGCCACGGCGGCCATAGGTGTGGTCGTGCCCCTGCAGCACCAGATCCACCTGGTGACGACGCACCACCGGCAGCAGCACGTCACGCAATGCGGCGTTCTCGCGGCCTTCGCGCGGCGAGTAGAACGGCTGGTGCAGCATTACGATGGTCCACGGCTGCGGATTGCCGGACAGCACCTTGTCCAGCCAGTGTGCCTGGGCCTGGGCGGTGCCGAGATCGAGTGCCGAGGTTCCATCAAGCACGGCCACGCGCACGCCCTGCGCATCGAACCAGTAGCTGGTCTGCTGCGCGGCAGGGGCGCCATTGTCCGGCAGTGCGAAGGTCACCGGCCAGTGCCGGCCCAGCACACGGCGTTCCTGCGGAGTGTCCTCGAACTCCTCGAAATACTCGTGATTGCCGATGGCAGGCGCCACCAGTGTTTCCTGCGCCAGCCAGGCGGTGGCAGCGAACCATTCGCCCCATTCACTGTCGTCCACACCGTCGCCGCCGCTGACCAGGTCACCCGCGAACAGGCTCAGGCGAGCGTCCGGTGCCGCCTTCTGCGCGGCCCGGATCACTCGGCTGACGTGACTGAGATTCTTGTTCTGGGTATCGCCGAAGTACAGCAGCGTCAGCGGCTGCCCGGCGGCCGCCAGCGTGCGCAGCTGGTTCCATGCACTCCAGCCTGCCCTGCCCTGCACACGGTAGATGTATGCGGTATCCGGCTGCAGGCCATCGATGTCAACGCGGTGATGGTGCGACAGGCCGTTCTCGGTCTGCAGCGCCTGCGTGGTCGCGCGCAGCGCGCGAATGCCTTCGATGGCCGGCGAATCGCCGGCACGCGCGATCTCCAGCAGTGGCGCCTGTACGCTGCCATCCGTACGCCAGGCTACGGCGAATCCGTGGCTGGGGTCGGCCGAGGGCGAGGCAACGATACGATCCGGCAGTGGCGATGCCGCATAGTGGCGGCTGCCCGCAGGCACCTGCGTGTTGGGTTCGACCGCCGCGGTGACCAGCAGAGGCAGGGCCAGCAGCAGGCTGGCGACGAACGCGCGCGTGCTGTGCCGCCTCATGCGCCACACTCCAGCGGCAGCGCCAGCTGCCTGGCAATGCTTTCCCAGTCAAAGGCGACCACGCCCTGATCGTCATGCACCGCGTACAGCGCACCGTGCGGGAACCGCGTGCTGGGCTGCTGCATCAGCCAGATGCCATCGGTGTTGGCCACGGTATTGCCCTGGAAGGCACCGACCGGCTTCAGCGTGTGCCGATCGAAAAGATGGAACACGCTGCGCTGCTTGCCCTGCTCGGTGGTGATCCACCAGCCGTCCTTGCCGCAGGTCCGCAGGGTCACCCCTTCGGCCTGCGCCTTGAACACGTCACGGCCGAAGGTGGTGCCGGTGAAGCGGCCTGCCAGCGTATAGACCTTGAACTCGCTGGCGTAGCTCTCATCCTCTTCGGCAATCAGCAGACGGTCGTTGTCCGGATCGCCCCAGATCGATTCGACCACGCGCAGCGCACCGGCCTCACTGGTGTCGCCGATGTCGGCGATGCGCTTCGCGTCGATCTTCGCGCCGTCGCGGGAAACGTGGTACTGGCGCACGCGCTTGTCCAGTTCCGCCAGCGGCGGCAGGATGTCGCGGCCCTGTGCGTCCTCGCCGTTGTCCCAAGAGTCCGTGACGTAGACGCTGTAGCCGTCCGCCCTGCGATCGACCCACAGCCCGTAGGGTTTGCGCAGATCTTCGGCAGCGAACGTCGCCAGTGGTATGAAGTCCGGCAGGGACAGGACCTGGACCCGGTGATTGTCGCGTTCCACGATCCACAGCAGGTCGTCGGTCACGGCGATGCCATTGGGGCGATCGAACTGTCCCAGGCCGGTACCGGTGGCACCGACGTCGCGCAGGTGACGGCCGGTGCTGCCGTCATACACCACCAGTTTGTCGGTGGCCTTGGCGGTGGCGATCAGCCAGATCTGCCCGTCCGGCGTGCGCCAGGTTGCGGGCGAATCGATGTTGTCGGCGGGCGTGAGTGGCGAGACGAACGCCTCGGCAACGGTGGCCACCGTGCGCGCCGGAGGCGTCGGCGACGCCGCATGTGCCGCCGGCGCGCGGTCGGCCGCTGGCGTGCAGCCCACGACCAGCGCGGATGCGATTGCTGCCACGAGCACCGGAACGTGCCGCCCCATCACAGCGCCACCTTCAGGCCCAACGCATAGGTGCGGCCGTATTCTTCCATCTGCAGCGTGCGCGAGCGCGTGCCCTGGTACAGCTCCAACGGCTTGTCCAGCAGGTTCTGCGCCTCGAAGTACAGGCTGACGCGCGGGCTGAAGCGATAATCCAGCGAGAAGTCGAGCTGCGTGTTGGGTGCCACGTAGATGTCGAATGCACGGCCCTTGCCGATGCTGTCCAGATATTCGCTGCGGTACACCGCAGCCAGGCGGGTGCTCAGGCCATATTTCTCGTAGCCGACGTGCGCGCTGTACACGTGCTTGGAGGCACGCGGCAGCGTGAAGTCCTCGCCGGCGCGGTCCGCGATGCCGGCATCGAATTCGGTATCCAGCCAGGTGCCGCTGGCCCCGACCAGAAGACCGTCGAAGCCTGCCGGCAGGAAGGCCAGCTGCTGCTGCCAGTTGAACTCGGCGCCGCGTACCGTGGCCTTGCGGCCATTGATCGGCTGGGTCACGTCGAAGCCGTCGTAGTCCGGATCATTGGTACGCACGGTTTCCACGATATAGCCGTCGATGGACTTGTGGAACAGCCCAAGCGAAACGATGCCGGTGCTGCCGATGTACTTTTCCACCGACAGGTCGATGTTCTTCGACTCGTACGGATCCAGCTCGGGATTGCCCAGCCGCACTTCCTCGTCGCCGCGGCTGTAGCCCACACGGGGCGAAACGTCGCCGAAGGACGGGCGCGAGACGGTCTTGTTGGCCGAGGCGCGCAGCACCCAGTCATGGGCTGCGTCGTAGCGCAGATGCAGGCCCGGCAGCACATTGGTGTAGCTGTTGTTGGCCACGCGCGGGGTGACGGTGAAGCTGCGCCCGTTGGCCGCCACCTCGACCTGGTTGCCCACCGCCCTGAAACGGGTGTTCTCCACGCGTGCGCCGCCGATGATGCGCAGCGCGCCGATATCCCAGGTCCCCATCGCATAGCTGGCGAAGATGTCTTCGCTGGCCACATAGTCCTCTTCCAGTGAGGCCAGGGCATTGGCGCCGGCATCCTGCGGCCGGGCGCTGTACTGGCTGCCATTGGCCGCCCAGTACGCCCGCATCGCCGCCGAATCCATGCCATCGCCCAGGTTGCCATGGCGATGCTCGGGGGCCGACGTGGTCCAGCTCGACAGTGCCACCTTCGGGCCCACCCGCAGCTCACGCTCGTCGGTATTGACATCGCGGTCGCGCCAGCGGCCCAGCAGGCCGAACTTCAGGCTGCTGCTGTCGCCGTCGAAGCGTACGTTGACCTGCGCGCTGTGCTCCTTGTCGTTGACCTGCTTGGGCGAAAGCACGAAGCGGTCGAAGGCGTAGTTGCCGTTGTCCAGCCACTGCGGGTTGTCGAAACTGTAGGTCGGCAGCCGGCTGCGCTGGTCCAGGGTGCCGTTGAAGTCATCACCATCCAGTGTGAACCGCGCCTCCATCTCGTCGTTCACCCGCTCCTCGGTGCGGGTGTAGCCGATACGGTAATCGACCACCGCGCGGGTCAGCCGGTTCTCGCCACCGAGGCTGGCTGCGAAGGTGTTCTCCTTCTTGGTGCGGTAACGCATGCGCTTGTCGATCGCATCGCCCGGCATGTCATCCAGCCGGTACTGGTCGGTGCCGGTGCGCACCATGTCGGCATCGTCGAAATTGAAGATCACCCGCTGGCGGGTCTCGGCATCGTCGAACTGGCTGTACAACGTGCGCAGGTAGTACTTGCTGTCTTCATTCGGGCGCCAGTCCAGGTTGAGGTTGGCGCCGATGCGCTTGCGCTCGATCTCGTACTTGCGGTGCTGCAGGTTGATCGCGGTGACATCCCCCGGTGCAGCATCATCCTCGCCGTCGTACTCCACTTCGGTGTTGTCCGATTCAAACCTGCGCTTCTGGTAGTTCACGCCCAGCGCGATGCCGAACGTATCGGCGAACACTTCGCTGTAGTTGAAGGCGGCCTTCGGGCTGGTTTCGCCCGAGAGCTGCTGGTGGCTGCCTTCGATCTTGGCGCGCAAGCTGCGCCCGTCGCGATCGAATGCCGAGGCCGATTCGACCAGGACCGCACCGCCGATCGCGTCGCCGGGCATGTCCGGCGTTGGCGACTTGACCACGCGCAGCCGCTCGGTGGAGTCGGAGGGAATGACATCCAGCGGTGCAGCGCGGCTGGAGTCCTCCGGCGTACCCACGGCGATTCCATCGACGCTGACGCTGTTGAGGTTGGCGTCCAGGCCCCGGATGACCACGAAACGGCCTTCGCCCTGGTCGCGGGTGACGCTGATGCCGGGTAGACGCTGCAGCGATTCGGCCACGTTCTTGTCCGGATACTGGCCAAGGGCGTCGGAAGACACGGCGTCTTCGATCGCGTCGCTGCTGCGCTTCAGATCGACCGCGCGGATCTGCGATTCGAGCTGCGCACGCACCTCGACGCGGTCCAGGTCGATCGCATCGACCGCCGCTGCCCCCGTGGCGGCGACCGTCTGCTGCGCGGCGGCCTGCAGCGGAGCGCTGGCCCCCATCGCCAGGGTCAGCGTGATGGCAACGGCCAACGGAGTCTTGATATGCACTGGGAATCCCCATTCCTGTTAAGAATGGGTCTGGACGGTATGTCCGCAAGGTTGCATGGCCATGACAGACGCCCTCGATCCGCGCCCGCTGGCTGCGCTCCGTTTGGGGTTCCGCACCCCGATCCGGCAGAATGATCGCCTCTCCCTTCCCCCTTTTCCGACCATGAAGATCGTCGAAGTGCGCCACCCGCTGGTGCAGCACAAGATCGGCCTGATGCGCAACGCCGCGCTCAGCACCAAGGATTTCCGCGAACTGGCCAACGAGCTGGGCACGCTGCTGGCCTATGAGGCCACCGCTGACCTGGACACCGAGCCGCACACCCTGCCCGGCTGGGCCGGTCCGGTGACCGTGCAGCGCATCGCTGGCGCCAAGATCACCGTGGTGCCGATCCTGCGGGCCGGCCTGGGCATGCTCAGCGGCGTACTGTCGCTGATCCCTGCCGCCCGCGTGAGTGTGGTCGGCCTGCAGCGCGATGAGGAAACCCTGCAGCCGGTGCCGTACTTCGAGCGCCTCACCGGGCGCCTGGAAGAGCGCGATGCGTTGATCCTGGACCCGATGCTGGCCACGGGCGGCACCCTGATCGCCACCATCGACATGCTCAAGCGGGCCGGTGCGCGACGCATCAAGGGCATTTTCCTGGTCGCCGCTCCGGAGGGCATCGACGCGGTCAAGGCAGCGCATCCGGATGTGGAGATCTACACGGCGGCAATCGACGCCCAGCTCAACGAAAAGGGCTACATCCTGCCGGGCCTCGGCGACGCGGGCGACCGCATCTTCGGCACCCGCGTCGGCTGACCGGTGCGCCGGGGTCAGATCCCTTTCGCAGAAAGGGCTCCGACCCCGGCACTCACCCCAGCGCGCGCGCCTTCAGTTCACCCTGCTCGTGCAGGGTCACGAAACGCCCCTTGTCGTCGCGACCCAGCTGGGCCAGTGCGACCTGCGGGTCGTGGGTAAAGAACAGATGCACGTTGCGCGCCAGCTTGTCCTCCAGGAACTGCCGCTTCTCGTCGATCAGCAGTTCCGCGTTGCGGTCATATCCCATGGTGATCGGCACGTGCACCCACGAGCGCCCCGGAATCAGGTCAGCGCAGAACACCACGCCACCGCGAGCGACCTCGCCTGCATGCCCATGGCCGACGATCTCGGCCAGCATCAGCCCCGGCGTATGCCCATCGCTGTAGCTGAAACGCACGCTGCGCCCCAGCGCCCTGGAGAACTCGCCGTCGACCACTTCCAGGCGCCCACTGGCCTGCAGCAGCCCGGGCAGCTCCGGGATGAAACTGGCGCGGTCGCGCGGGTGCGGCTGAAGTGCGCGCTGCCAGTGCTGTGCACCGACCACATAGGTGGCATTGGGAAACAGCAGTTCGGGCTCGCGCCCCTCGCTCCATGCTGCCAGCAGGCCGCCGGCGTGGTCGAAGTGCAGGTGGCTGAGGACCACCACGTCGATGTCCTCGTGTTCGAAGCCCGCCTCACGCAGCGAATCGATCAGCACATGCTGGCTTTCCTGCACGCCATAGCGCTCGCGCATGCGCGGATCGAAGAACGCGCCGATGCCGGTTTCAAACAGGACCGTCTTGCCTTCCAGCGGGCTGGCCAACAGCGCGCGGCATGCCAGCTCGATACGGTTCAGCTCATCCGGTGCCGCCCATTTTTCCCACAACGCACGGGGTGCGTTGCCGAACATCGCACCGCCGTCGAGGCGCTGCGAGTTACCACGAATCGACCAGAGTTTCATGCGCCGATTATCGTCGGCAGGCCGTTAAATAATCGCTAGAACGAA
This sequence comes from Stenotrophomonas sp. STEN008, assembly GCF_056760435.1. Taxonomy (NCBI): domain Bacteria; kingdom Pseudomonadati; phylum Pseudomonadota; class Gammaproteobacteria; order Lysobacterales; family Lysobacteraceae; genus Stenotrophomonas; species Stenotrophomonas sp. STEN008. The sequence continues at coordinate 61,089 of NZ_JBRRET010000006.1, forward strand.
ACTGCAGCGCCCTGCCATTGCGGGCAGGGCGCTGCGGCTCACCGTCGGCCGGATGGGACCCGGCGAGCCCGGCCGTTACCTGCCGGGCACCACCTGGGCGCTGCCGACCGGGTTGCGCGGATCGCTGCCGCCGAACAACCGGTTGCTCCTGCGATCCCATTCCACCGTCTGCAGATTGCCCCAGACGTGGCTGGAGCCGCGACCACCGGCGGCGACATTCCCCGGCAGATCGATCTTGTGGCCCATCGCCTGCAGCTGCTTCACGGTGGCCGCGTCGAACGCGTTGTCTTCGGCCTCGATCAGGTCCGGCAGCCACTGGTGGTGGTAGCGTGGCAGCGCCGCGACCTGCTGCGCATCCAGGCCGGCGTCGTAACCGAGGATGCCCAGCAGCACCATGGTGATGATGCGGCTGCCGCCGGGGGTGCCCAGCACCACGACCTTGTCGTCGTTCTCCATGAAGGTCGGCGTCATCGAGCTGAGCATGCGCTTGCCCGGCTTCGGTGCGTTGGCCTCGTAGCCCATCACGCCGAACGCATTGGGCGTGCCCGGCTTCAGCGCGAAATCGTCCATCTCGTTGTTCAGCAGCACACCGGTGCCCTTGGGTATCAGGCCCGAGCCGTACAGCAGGTTGACGGTCTGGGTGGCGCCGACGCGGTTGCCATCACGGTCGATGATCGAGAAATGGGTGGTCTCGTCGTCCTCCAGCGGCGTCGGATTGCCCGACAGCAGGTCGCTGGGCGTGGCCTTCTCCGGATGGATGGTGGCACGCAGGCCCTGCGCGTAATCCTTGCTGGTCAGCACTTTCTGCGGGATCTGCACGAAGTCCGGATCGCCCAGGAAGAACGTGCGGTCGCGGTAGGCGCGCCGCATCGATTCGACTACCAGATGGGCGCGGTGCGCCGGATCCATCTGCTTGATGTCCCAGCCTTCGAGGATCTGCAGCATGCTGGCCAGGGCGATGCCACCGGACGACGGCGGCGGCGCCGTGGTGATCTTCCAGCCGTTGTAGTCGAAGACGATCGGCTCGCGCTGCTTCACCCGGTAGCCGGCCAGCTCCTCGGCGGTCCAGCGGCCACCGGCCTGCTTCACTCCGGCCAGCAGCAGCTTGCCGGTCTGGCCCTTGTAGAAGCCATCGAAGCCACCCGCCGCCAGCCGCTCCAGTGTCTGCGCCAGTTCCGGCTGCCGGAACACATCACCGGTGGCGATCGGCCTGCCGTTGCGCAGGTACACCTCGCGGGTCCCGGGGTAACGCTCCATCACCTCGCGACGCGAGGCATAGCCCTTGGCCATCCGCTCGTACACCGGGAAGCCGTCGCGGGCGATGCGGATGGCCGGTTGCAGCGAAACCGCCAGGGGCAGCCTGCCGTGCCGGGCCGAAAGCTCCACCAGCGCCGCAGGCAGGCCGGGGATACCCGCCGACCAGGCGCCGTTGACCGAGCGGTCGCGGTCCAGGTTGCCCTTCCCGTCGAGGAAGGCCTGCGGCGTGGCAGCAGCCGGCGCGGTCTCGCGCGCATCCAGCATCACGTCCTTGCCGGTGGCCGCGTCATGCAGCAGGAAGAAGCCGCCACCGCCCAGGCCGGAACTGATCGGCTCGACCACCGCCAGCGTCGAGGACACCGCCACCGCGGCGTCGAACGCGTTGCCTCCCTGCGCAAGGATGTCCACGCCGGCCTGGGTGGCCTGCGCGTGGCCGCTGGCAATGGCAGCGCCATCGGGACGTTCGGCACGGGCCGGCGCATCGGCCCAGGCAAGCGGGCTCAGCAACAGGCCGAGCAGCAACACGGGACGGGCGAGCAGCGTCTTCATTCGGATGGGGGCTCCGCGTAGAGTTCGGGATGATCGTGCTGCAGCCGGCGCAGTTTGGCCAGCAGCTGGTCTTCCGTTTCCACGATCTCCGGGTCCGGATCGATGCATTCGACCGGGCAGACGACCACGCACTGTGGCTCGTCGAAATGGCCCACGCACTCGGTACAACGGGCGGGGTCGATCACGTAGATGGTTTCACCCATCGCAATGGCCTGGTTCGGGCAGGCCGGCTCGCAGACGTCGCAGTTGACGCAGAGCTCATTGATTTTCAGCGACATGGCGATACTCCTCGCCCGCGCCTTGGGACAAAGGACCGGCCAGCGCGGGCGCGCGGGCCGGTCAGGTCATCGGTGACGCCCGCTACAGGCGCCACCCGGGCCACGTTGCAACGTGGCCGCCACGGCTCGGTCTTACTTGGCTTCGACGAAAATGTACTCGGCACCGGTCGGCTGCACGGCCGCCTGCACGCGGGCGTTGTCGGCCGACTGGCCGATGAAGACGACGCGCACGCCCTTCATCGAATCCGGCGACACGTCCTTGAACACGGCCTGGATCATGTCCGCCATCTTGCCCGAGGCCGACGAACCGAAGGCCAGCATGTTACCCGGCTGCACGCCACGGGCCACGGCCTGGGTCGCGCTCTCGGTCTGGCGCTCGTACTTGGCCTGGAAGTCCGGGTCCGATTCCGGCGAGAGGTAGTACAGGAACGGGCTGTTGGAGATGTTGCCCATGTTCTGGATGGCGACTTCCTGCAGGTACTTCTTCCAGCCTGCGTCGTCGTCCTTGGACGGGGCGACCAGCGCCTGCTTGGCTTCGTCGACCGGAGCGGCCTCTTCCTTCTTGCAGGCGGTGAAGGCCAGGGCCAACGAGGCGATCAGCATCGCGCGCATGGTGGTGTTCATGGTTTCCTCCCGGAATGGTGCGTGGTGTTGTACGTAAGGGGTGCGGGTACGGCGGGGCTTATGACTGGGTCGATTTCGCCTCGCGGACCCTGCGCAGGGCTTCGAGCACCGCGGCCGGCACGAAGCCGGACACGTCGCCGCCCAGGCGCGCGATCTCGCGGACCAGCGAAGACGAAATGAAGCTGTGCTGCTCGGCCGGCGTCAGGAACAGGGTCTCGACTTCCGGGATCAGGTGGCGGTTCATGCTCGCCATCTGGAACTCGTATTCAAAGTCCGACACCGCGCGCAGGCCGCGCAGCAGGACCCCGCCCTGGACGGAGCGTACGAAATGGGCCAGCAGGGTATCGAACCCGCAGACCTCGACGTTGCCATGGTGGCCCAGGGCATCCCGGGCCAGCTGCACGCGCAGTTCCAGCGGCAGGGTCGGCCCCTTGGACGGGCTCTGCGCCACGCCGACCACGACCTTTTCAAACAGCGGTGCGGCCCGGTTCACCAGGTCGATATGACCGTTGGTGATCGGATCGAACGTGCCGGGGTAGACGGCAATGCGGCGGTTGGCCACGGTCATGGGCGGTTGCAGATGTTCAGATGAAGTCAAAGTGTAGCAGCGGCGCGGCGGTACAGGGCAAAGCGCACCTCACGGGTGCCGCCCTCGCGGTGCAGCAGCCAGTCCGGCGGCAGCACCGGGACGTGACCGGCCGGCGACTCCAGGTAGAGCCAGGCGTCGGCTGCCAGATGCCGCGGCAGCTGGGCCAGCACGTCCTGCCAGAGGCCATCGGCGAACGGCGGGTCGATGAACACCAGATCCGCCTGCTGCGCGGGCGCGCCCTGCAGCCAGCGCAGGGCATCGGCCTGGACCACGGTGATCTGCGCGCTGGCCTGCAGCTTGGCGACGGCGGCCGACAGATTGCGGCCGAGCTGGGCATCGCGCTCGACCAGGGTGGCGTGAGCGGCGCCGCGCGAGACGGCTTCCAGGCCCAGCGCGCCGCTGCCGGCAAACAGGTCCAGCACGCGGGCCCCGGCCAGTCGGGGCATCAGCCAGTTGAACAGGGTCTCGCGCACACGGTCACTGCTGGGCCGCAGGCCCGGCAGGTTCGGCACCGGCAGGCGGGTATTGCGCCAGCGCCCGCCGATGATGCGAACCTGGCCGTCATTGCCTCCACGGCCGCTCATCGGGGCCACCGGCGAAGGGTGTTCGAGAATTTCAGCATGAGCGGGATTGTAGTTCGGCCGGGCGGCGCCCGGCACCCGCAGAAGCCAGAGCAACGGCTGGAGCAACGGCAAAGGCTGGTTTCCTGGGGGTTGGCGGGGTGGGTCAGGTTGTGGGGGACGCCGTGAACCCATCCCTAGGGGCTTGGCCGCGGCATCCATGCCGCGGACACCCCCACAACCTGATCCACCCCGCCTTCGACCGTTTCCTGCGATCTGTCGGAACGGCTCTTGGTTTGGATTTCGAGATCTGAGAGATTTCATCCACGCATGGCGTGGATCTAGTGGCCACCGGCCAACTGTCGAAGGCGGGGCACTGTGGGTTCGCGGGGTGTGAGCCGCATGGATGCGGCGACCAAGCCTCCATGGACGGATTCACGGCGCCCCCGCGAACCCACAGTGCCCCGCCATCCCTCGGAATGCACGCTGTTGCTTTTGCTCTGGCCTCTGCGGGTGCAGGGCGCCGCCCTGCCCGACCAACCCCCTTGATTTCGGGACAATCACCCCTACCCCTTGGCGAGGCCGCACGCGCTGGCGCGGCATTGCACACGGAGCCCTATCGATGACCGAGACGACCCAGACCGAAACCCTTGGCTTCCAGACCGAAGTCAAGCAGCTGCTGCAGTTGATGATCCACTCGCTGTACTCCAACAAGGAGATCTTCCTGCGCGAGCTGGTGTCCAATGCCGCCGACGCGGCCGACAAGCTGCGCTTCGAGGCGCTGACCCAGCCGTCCCTGCTGGAAGACGACAGCGACCTGCGCGTGCGCGTCAGTTTCGACCCGGCCGCCCACACCATCACCATCGAGGACAACGGCATCGGCATGAGCCGCGCCGAGGCCATCGCCCACCTCGGCACCATTGCCAAGTCCGGCACCGGCGACTTCCTGCGCCAGCTGTCCGGCGACCAGAAGAAGGATTCGCAGCTGATCGGCCAGTTCGGTGTCGGCTTCTACAGCGCGTTCATCGTCGCCGACGAAGTCGAAGTCACCTCGCGGCGGGCCGGCCTGGCCAGCAGCGAAGGCGTGCGCTGGACCTCGCGCGGCGAAGGCGACTTCGACGTCGCGACCCTCGACAAGCCCGAGCGCGGCACCCGCATCGTGCTGCACCTGAAGGACGGCGAACACGACTTTGCCGATGGCTGGCGCCTGCGCAGCATCCTCAAGAAGTACTCCGACCACATCGGCCTGCCGATCCAGATGCCGAAGGAAGGGGGTGAAGAGGGCGCGGCGGTCGAATGGGAAACCGTCAACCGTGCCAGCGCGCTGTGGACCCGTCCGCGCACCGAGATCAGCGACGCCGAGTACAGCGAGTTCTACAAGCACGTGGCACACGACCACAGCGATCCGCTGGCGTGGAGCCACAACAAGGTCGAAGGCAAGCTGGAGTACACCTCGCTGCTGTACGTGCCGGGCCGTGCACCATTCGATCTGTATCACCGCGATGCGCCCAAGGGCCTGAAGCTGTATGTCCAGCGGGTGTTCGTGATGGACCAGGCCGAGCAGTTCCTGCCGCTGTACCTGCGCTTCATCAAGGGCGTGGTCGATTCCAACGACCTGTCGCTGAACGTCTCGCGCGAGATCCTGCAGTCCGGCCCGGTCATCGATTCGATGAAGGCCGCGCTGACCAAGCGCTCGCTGGACATGCTGGAGAAGCTGGCAACCGACAAGCCCGAGCAGTACGCCACGTTCTGGAAGGAATTCGGCCAGGTGCTGAAGGAAGGACCGGCCGAGGACTACAACAACCGCGAGAAGGTGGCCGGCCTGCTGCGCTTCGCCTCCACCCGTGGCGAGGGCGATGCCCAGACCGTCTCGCTGGCCGACTACATCGGTCGCATGGCCGAAGGCCAGGACAAGATCTACTACCTGACCGGCGAGAGCTACAGCCAGGTCCGCAACAGCCCGCACCTGGAAGTGTTCCGCAAGAAGGGCGTGGAAGTGCTGCTGCTGACCGACCGCATCGACGAATGGCTGATGGGTTACCTGACCGACTTCGACGGCAAGGGCTTTGTCGACATCGCCCGTGGCGACCTCGACCTCGGCGCGCTGGAGACCGAGTCGGACAAGCAGGAACAGGAAGCGGCGGCCAAGGACAAGCAGGCCCTGATCGAGCGGCTGAAGGCGGTGCTTGGCGACGACGTGGCCGAAGTCCGCGTGTCGCACCGGCTGACCGATTCGCCAGCGGTGCTGGCCATCGGCGAACAGGATCTGGGCCTGCAGATGCGCCAGATCCTGGAAGCCAGCGGCCAGAAGGTGCCTGACAGCAAGCCGGTGCTGGAGATCAATCCGGGGCACCCGTTGATCACCAAGCTCGATGGCGAGGCCGATGGTGATCGTTTCGATGATCTCGGCCGCGTGCTGTTCGACCAGGCCGCGCTCGCGGCCGGCGACAGCCTGAAGGACCCGGGCGCCTACGTTGCGCGCCTGAACAAGCTGCTGCTGGAGCTGTCGGCCTGACACGCACGGTGGTCGCCGGGCATGGCCCGGCGCTGCCAGGCGCTGGCTGTCATCTGCCAGGCCGGGCTGCTCAGGCCCGGCGATCCAGCAGCGACCCCAGCATCTGGTCCTGGCGGCGGACCAGCGAAGCGTTGGCGGCGAAGGCCACCACCTCCGCGTTTGCCGCCAGCAGATCAGCCAGCGGCGCGGCGGGATCGGCGCCGGCAGCGGTCACCCGGGTCTGCACCCCACCCTGTTCCACCGCCGCGCGCTGCAACTGCAGGCGCGGCGCATCGGCTGTCGCCAGGTTGGCCACGTTGTGCGCGGCCACCTGCACGCCTTGTGCTGCGGCCCGCATGCCGCTCCAGGCCGTTGCCATCACGTTGTCCATGGCGGTCTCCGGGCCGCCCGGTGCAGCCCTCCGACGCCATTAGCGGCTGCCCGGCCGCGACCTTGAGTCCACATCGGGCAGACGGGCCCGGGTGGTAGCATATCCCTCTGATTTCAGCGCCTTTTGCCAATGCTCAGTTTTTTCCGCCGCAAGAAGCCCCAGGACGCCGCCACACCGGACGCGCCCAAGACCCAGCACTACTCGGCTGAAGAGCTGGCGGCGGCATTCCCGTCGGCCGCGCCCGTCGAGGACACCACGGTCGTAGCCGACGCCCCGCCAGCCGTGGCTCCGGCTGAGGCGGTGCCCGTCCCGGCGCCGCCCGCCACTGCCCCGGCGTCCCCGCCGGCGCCGGCAGCGACCGAACGCGTCCTGGCACCGGAAGACTTCGAGGCCGAGGCACGTGCCGCCGCCGCCGTGCTCGCCCCGCTGGCTCCGGTGATTCCCGCACAGCAGCCCTCCGCACCGGCCGCCGACCTGCCGGTGCTGGTGGATGCCGCACCGGCCCCCGCCGGCAAGTCCGGCTGGCGCGAACGCCTGCGCAACAGCGTCATCGCGCGTAGCTTTGGCGGCCTGTTCTCGCGCAATCCCAAGCTCGACGATGACCTGCTGGACGAACTGGAAACCGCGCTGATCACCGCCGATGTCGGCGTCGGTGCGACCACCGAGCTGGTCGAAGGCCTGCGCAGACGCATGAAGGCACGTGAGTTCGCCGATGCCAACGCACTGCTGGGCGCACTGCGTGCCGACCTGATCGCGATCCTGCAGCCGGTCGCCAGGCCACTGGTGATCGATCGCAACGCCAGGCCCTTCGTGGTGCTGACCGTTGGCGTCAACGGTGTCGGCAAGACCACCACCATCGGCAAGCTGGCCAAGCGCTTCAAGGACGACGGGCACAGCCTGATGCTGGCCGCCGGCGATACCTTCCGTGCCGCTGCCGTGGCCCAGCTGCAGGCCTGGGGCGAGCGCAACGGCGTGGCCGTGGTGGCCCAGGGCCAGAACGCCGACGCCGCCTCGGTGGCCTACGACGCGCTGCAGGCCGGCAAGGCGCGCGGCACGTCGGTGCTGATTGCCGATACCGCCGGCCGCCTGCATACCCAGTCCGGCCTGATGAACGAGCTGGGCAAGATCCGTCGTGTGCTCGGCAAGATCGATCCCGCTGCGCCGCACGAGGTGCTGATGGTGATCGACGGCACCACCGGCCAGAACGCGCTGTCGCAGCTGCGCCAGTTCAACGCCGCGGTGAACGTCACCGGCCTGGTGGTGACCAAGCTGGACGGCACCGCAAAGGGCGGCGTGGTGTTCGCACTGGCCCGCGAGTTCGGCATTCCGATCCGTTTCGCCGGCATCGGTGAGCGCCCGGAAGATCTGCGTGAATTCGATCCGGAAGCCTTCGTCGACGCGCTGCTGCCCGAAGCGCTTGGCAGTGCCTGAGGCCACCGTCGTGCCCGCGGGCGACCCGTTCGTCGCCCGCCTGCTGCACTGGTTCGACGACCACGGCCGCCACGACCTGCCCTGGCAGCATCCGCGCAGCCCCTATCGGGTCTGGCTGTCGGAGATCATGCTGCAGCAGACCCAGGTGGCCACGGTCATCCCGTACTTCCAGCGGTTCCTGCAGCATTTCCCGACCCTGCCCGCGCTGGCCGCGGCCAGCAACGATGCGGTGATGGCGCAGTGGGCCGGGCTGGGCTACTACGCCCGTGCGCGCAACCTGCATGCGGCGGCCCAGCGCTGCGTGGAACTGCATGACGGCGAACTGCCGCGTGATTTCGACGCGCTGCATGCGCTGCCCGGCATCGGCCGCAGCACCGCGGGCGCGATCCTCAGCCAGGCCTGGAACGACCGGTTCCCGATCCTCGACGGCAACGTCAAGCGCGTGCTCAGCCGGTATCACGGCATCGAAGGCTTCCCCGGCCTGCCAGCCATCGAAAAGCAGTTGTGGGCCATCGCCGAAGCGCACGCGGCCCAGGTGCCGGATGGCCGGATGGCCGACTACACGCAGGCGCAGATGGACCTCGGTGCCACCGTGTGCAGCCGCGCCAGGCCCGCCTGCGTGATCTGCCCGCAGCAGCAGGACTGCGTGGCGCGCCGCGAAGGCCGGACCGCCGAGCTGCCCACGCCGAAGCCCGGCAAGGCCCTGCCCGAACGCGAAGCCGTGGCCCTGCTGCTGCGCGATGCCCAGCAGCGCGTGCTGCTGCAGAAGCGACCGGAGACCGGCATCTGGGCGCAACTGTGGACCCTGCCGCAGGCCGACGCCGGTGAAGCGCTGCAGGACTGGTTCGATGCACACGTGGACGGCTCGCTGGAAGATGCCGACGAGCTGCCGGTGCTGCAGCACACCTTCAGCCACTACAGGCTGCACCTGCAGATCCTGTCGCGACAGGTACGCGGCCTGCGCGTGGAAGAATCCTCGCTGCGCTGGGTCACCGCCGACGAACTGCCGACGCTGGGCTTGCCGGCTCCCATCCGCAAGTTGCTTGATGGCACCGCGATCAAACCGCCACAACGCAGATCCAAGAAACCCCGCAACCACGAGTGAGTGCCATGCCCCGAACCGTCTTCTGCCAGTACGAACAACGCGATGCCGAGGGCCTGGACTTCGTGCCCTATCCGGGCGAACTGGGCCAGCGCATCTTCAACCACATCGGCAAACAGGCCTGGGCGGCATGGCTGGCGCACCAGACCATGCTGATCAACGAGAACCGCCTGTCACCGCGCGACCCGAAGCATCGCGCGTTCCTGGAAGGGGAACTGGTCAAGTTCCTGTTCGAGAAGGACGCGGAGAAGCCCGCCGGCTTCATCCCGGAAGCCTGATCCGGAGATGGCGCCGGCCTAGTTCGCCGGCTCCTCGCGCTCCTGCACCTGCGCCTGCCGCAGCTCCTGTTCCGAAGCACGCAGCGCCTTCACGTCAAGCTTGCGGATGCTGCTGATGAAGCACGGCAGGCGCGGGCCTCCGGTCGGGTCCCGGACCAGCACCTTGTCGAAGCGGGCCGACACGCGGTTCATGCGGCTGGTCAGGCCGATGGCGGTCGCAAACGACAGATCCTGGCAGGGGCCGTTCAATTCCAGCAGGTAGGCCTCGCTGGGCCGGGTCCATACCGCCAGTGCACTGTCGCCCAGTTCGGTCCAGCCGTTGAGGCTGCCGAAGAACTGCATGTCATTCTGCGGTGCGCCGGCGTGCGCCCGGTACAGGTCCAGCCGCTCGGCACTGCTCAGGCGGCCGGTGGTCGCACACGCGGCCAGGGCAAGGCAGAGCCCTGCGATCACAAGCGGGGTCTTCATGTCGATCTCCACGGGGAACCGGGGGCCATCATGCGCCTGCCCGGGTATGGGCGGCGAGAATCCCGGCGCCACCGTTCAGGCGCCGGGAGGTGCACGTTGCCGGCCGCTCAGACGTCGGCGTGGGCCAGCTCGTGCAGGCGCCCTTCGCGCAGTTCCAGCACCCGGTCCAGGCGCCGCGCCAGACCGCGGTCGTGGGTGACCAGCACCAGGCTGGTATGGCGGGCACGATTGAGTTCGAGCATCAGGTCGAACACGGTGCCGGCCGTGCGATCGTCCAGGTTTCCGGTCGGCTCGTCGCCCAGCACGCAGGCCGGATGATTCACCAGCGCGCGCGCCACCGCCGCACGCTGGCGCTCGCCACCGGAAAGCTCGCCCGGTTTGTGGTCCAGGCGATGGCCCAGCCCGACCGACTCCAGCAGCAAGGTTGCGCGCGCGGCCGCCTCCTCCACTTCAGGACGACCACGGACGAAGGCGGTGGCCCCGTTGACGATGCTGGCCAGCGCCGTCCCCACCACGCCCAGGCCGGCGAACATCGCCCGCTGTGACATCGGCGAATGCGAGCGGGACAGCAGCAGCGGCATCATCACGTTTTCCAGCGCGGTGAATTCCGGCAGCAGGTGATGGAACTGGTAGACAAAGCCCAGCGCCTGGTTGCGCAGCAGGCCACGCGCGGTATCCGACAGCGCCGACATGCGTTGACCGGCCACATACACCTCGCCGGCACTGGGTACGTCCAGTCCCCCCAGCAGGTGCAGCAGCGTGCTCTTGCCTGCACCGGACGCACCGATGATGGCCACGGTTTCACCCGCGGTGACGGTCAGGTTCAGGCCGTCGAATACCGGGGTCTGCATGCGCCCTTCGGCATAGATCTTGCCGAGGTGCTCGGCGCGGATCACTTCCTGGCCGCGGTCAAAGGCTTCATTCATAGCGCAGGGCCTCCGCCGGCTGGGTGCGTGCCGCCCGCCAGGCGGGATACAGGGTGGCCAGGAAGCTCATCAGCAGTGCGACCACGGTGATCACCACCACGTCGCCGGTCTGCATGTCCGTCGGCAGGCCGGTGATGTAGTACACGTCTTCCGGCAGCAGCTTGACGTTGAACACGCGCTCGATGGCACCGAGGATGCGTTCCAGGTTGAAGGTCAGGGTGATGCCGCCGATCAGTCCGGCCAGCGTGCCGAAGATGCCGATCAACGAGCCCTGCACCATGAACACCTGCATCACCCCCCCCGGGGTCAGGCCAAGCGTGCGCAGGATGGCGATGTCCGCCTGCTTGTCGGTGACCAGCATCACCTGCGAGGACACCAGATTGAACGCGCCCATGGCGATGATCAGCGACAGCAGGATGCCCATCACCACTTTCTCCATGCGCAGCGAGTGGTAGAGATTGGCGTTCTGCTGGGTCCAGTCACTCACGCGATAGGCGCCGCCGAGGTTCTGCGCAAGGTCCACGCCGACTTCCAGCGAGCGGTCCATGTCGTGCAGCTTCAGGCGCACGCCGGTCGCGCCATCGGCGCGCAGTACGCGCTCGAGATCCTTCATGTTGGCGAAGCCGACGCCGCGGTCGACCTCGTTGTAGCCGGCCTCGAAAATACCGCTGACGGTGAAGCGTTTCATCCGCGGAACGGCGCCTGCAGGTGTGCCCTGCACTTCGGCGAAGGTCACCAGCACCTGGTCGCCGACATCGACGCCCAGCCAGATCGCCAGTTCCTTGCCCAGCAGCAGATTGAAGCTGCCGGGTTTCAGGCTGTCGTAGCTGCCCTTGACCACCTTCTGGTCGATCACCGACACCTTCGGCTCCAGTGCCGGGTCGATACCCTGGATGATCGCACCCTGCACGCGCGGGCCGCTGATCATCGACTGGATCTCGATATAGGGTGCGGCGCCCGCCACGCGCGGGTCCTTGTTGGCCACGTCCACCACGCGCATCCAGTCCGGCATGGGCTCGCCGTCGCGACTGATGGTGGTATGCGCCGTCATCTGGAGCAGGCGGCTGCGGATTTCCTTCTGGAAGCCGCTCATCACCGCCAGGGTGGTGATCAGCACCGTAACGCCGAGCGCGATGCCCAGGATCGATGCCATCGAAATGAAGGAGATGAAGCCGTTGCGGCGCTTGGCGCGCAGGTAGCGCAGGCCGATGGCCACGGGAATGGGTTTGAACATGCAGGCACGCCGGACGATTCAGCCTATGGTGCCATCGACCGGGCTCGACGGGAAACGGCGCGTGCGGCGACGGCCAGTCGCAGTTCACGTCGCTGCCGGGCATCGAGCACATCCGGCCAGAACAGCAGCCGCCGTTGCCGCCGCCCCTGGCGCCCATGCAGCAACAGCCACGGGCCGCGGATCACCAGCTGTGGAGCGTCCAGCGCCTGCCCCGCCACCTGCAGCGGAGCGGGCAACGCCGGCAGGCACACCCTCACCTTCGGCCGGCGCAGGCGCCAGAAGAGCTCGGCCAGGCCCAGCGCCCAGACCAGCAGTACGACGGGAACCAGGGCGTCTCGGGGCAGATCCGAAGCGCGCAGCAGCCAGGGGGCGGCGAGCAGTACCGCCAGCTGGGCACCCGCCTGCAGCCGTGAAGGGCGCCACTCAAGGCTTGAGGGCGCGGATCCTGTCCATGAGCGGGATGGCGTGCGCATGCGGGCAGACCTCGTAGCCCATGAACCAGCGCCACAATTTATCGTCCTCACAGTCGAGCAGGAACAGGAAAACCTCGCGCTCTTCGGTCGGCGCAGCGCTCCATTCGCGGTCGAGGTAACGTTCGAACAGCTGGTCCAGTTCGCGCATGCCACGCCGGCAGCGCCAGCGCAGCTTCTTCAGCAGGGTTTCTTCATCCATTGCAGGCCTCCAGATACAGCGAAGCCACGCATGGCGTGGCTCGGCTGGGGTGCGTGCGGCCGCCGTCGATGCGGCCGCATGCGGGATGGATCAGGCGCGACGCTCCATCATGAGCTTCTTGATCTCGGCAATCGCCAGCGCCGGGTTCAGGCCCTTCGGGCAGGTGCGGGCGCAGTTCATGATGGTGTGGCAGCGGTACAGCTTGAACGGATCTTCCAGATCGTCCAGGCGCGCACCGGTGTCCTCATCGCGCGAGTCGATGATCCAGCGGTAGGCCTGCAGCAGGATCGCCGGACCCAGGTAACGCTCGCCGTTCCACCAGTAGCTCGGGCAGCTGGTCGAGCAGCAGGCGCACAGGATGCACTCGTACAGGCCATCGAGCTTCTTGCGGTCTTCCGGCGACTGCAGGCGCTCGCGATCCGGCGGCGCCGGGGTCTGCGTGCGGATCCACGGCTTGATCGAGGCGTACTGCGCGTAGAAGTGAGTCAGGTCCGGAACCAGATCCTTGACCACGTTCATGTGCGGCAGCGGGTAGATCGGCACTTCCTTCTTGCCGCAGTCCGCGATGGCGCGGGTGCAGGCCAGCGTGTTGGTGCCGTCGATGTTCATCGCGCACGAACCGCAGATGCCTTCGCGGCAGGAGCGACGGAAGGTCAGGGTCGGGTCGATCTCGTTCTTGATCTTGATCAGCGCGTCCAGGACCATCGGGCCGCAGGCGTCCAGATCGACCTCATAGGTATCGGTGCGCGGATTGCTGTCGTCATCCGGACTCCAGCGGTAGATCTTGAAGGTACGCACGTTCTTGCCGCCGTTCTTGACGGGGAAGTGCTGGCCCTTCGTGATCTTGGAATTCTTGGGGAGTGAAAACTCGGCCATGGCTGCTCTCGTTGGCTCAGGCGGCCCGCGCCCTCAAGGCGCGGATTGCATGGTAGGCGGGGTCGGATCAGTACACGCGCGGCTTCGGCGGCACCACGGACACGTCATCGGTCAACGTGTACATGTGCACCGGACGGTAGTCGAAGCTGCACTTGCCCTTCTCGTCGACGCTGACCAGGGTGTGCTTCTGCCAGTTGACGTCGTCGCGGTCCGGGAAGTCCTCGTGCGCATGCGCGCCGCGGCTTTCCTTGCGCTGTTCGGCCGAGTTGATCGTCGCCACCGCGTTGAGCAGCAGGTTGTTCAGCTCGTAGGTCTCGATCAGGTCCGAGTTCCACACCAGCGAACGGTCCGAGACCTTCACGTCCTGGAACGAATCGAAGATCTTGTCCATCTTCTCGCAGCCTTCCTTCAGCGTCTGGCTGGTGCGGAAGACGGCCGCGTCGGCCTGCATGGTGCGCTGCATGCGGTCGCGGATGACCGAGGTCGGGGTGTCGCCGTTGGCGTGGCGCAGCTTGTCCAGCAGGCCCAGCGCCTTGTCGCAGGCATCGGCCGGCAGCGGCTTGTGCGCCGCGCCCGGCTTGATGGTCTCGGCACAGCGGTTGGCCACCGCGCGGCCGAACACCACCAGATCCAGCAGCGAGTTGGAGCCCAGGCGGTTGGCGCCGTGCACGGACACGCAGGCGGCTTCGCCGATGGCGTACAGGCCCGGCACCACGGCATCGGGGTTGTCGCCGACCTTGCGCACCACTTCACCGTGGTAGTTGGTCGGGATGCCACCCATGTTGTAGTGCACGGTCGGGATGACCGGGATCGGCTGCTTGTGCACGTCGACGCCGGCGAAGATGCGGGCGCTCTCGGCGATGCCCGGCAGCTTGTCATCGATCACGCCCGGGCCCAGGTGGGTCAGGTCGAGCAGGATGTGATCCTTGTGCTCGCCGACACCGCGGCCTTCGCGGATCTCGATGGTCATCGAACGGCTGACCACGTCGCGCGATGCCAGATCCTTGTAATGCGGTGCATAGCGCTCCATGAAGCGCTCGCCGCTGCTGTTGCGCAGGATGCCACCTTCACCGCGGACACCCTCGGTGATCAGGCAGCCGGCGCCGTAGATGCCGGTCGGGTGGAACTGCACGAACTCCATGTCCTGCATGGCGATGCCGGCACGCATGGCCAGGCCGCCACCGTCGCCGGTGCAGGTATGCGCGGAAGTTGCGCTGAAATAGGCTCGGCCGTAGCCGCCGGTGGCCAGTACCACGCCCTGGGCGCGGAACAGGTGCAGCGTGCCGTCGGACATGTCCAAGGCCAGCACGCCGCGGCAGACGCCTTCGTCGTCGAAGATCAGGTCGAGCGCGAAGTACTCGATCATGAAGCGCGCGTCGTGCTTCAGCGACTGCTGGTACAGCGTATGCAGCATCGCGTGGCCGGTACGGTCGGCCGCCGCGCAGGTGCGCTGCGCCGCCGGGCCTTCGCCGTACTTGGTGGTCATGCCACCGAACGGGCGCTGGTAGATCTTGCCTTCGGCGGTACGCGAGAACGGCACGCCGTAGTGCTCGAGCTCGATGATGGCCGGAATGGCCTCACGGCACATGTATTCGATGGCGTCCTGGTCGCCCAGCCAGTCCGACCCCTTGATGGTGTCGAAGAAGTGGTAACGCCAGTCGTCCTCACCCATGTTGCCGAGCGCGGCGGAGATACCGCCCTGGGCGGCGACGGTGTGCGAACGGGTCGGGAAGACCTTGGTCAGGCACACGGTCTGCAGGCCCTTGGCGGCCAGGCCGAACGTGGCACGCAGGCCGGCGCCGCCGGCGCCCACCACGACCATGTCGTACTTGTGTTCGGTGATCTTGTAAGCGGACATCTAGTCTGGATTCCTGTGTAGGTGCCTGGGCTCAGGCAACGCCGAGGGCGATGCGGCCCACCGCGAACACACTGACGATCATGCCGAGCACGGCGACGAACTTCACCGCGGTCTGCAGCACCAGGGCCAGCAGCGATTCGTGGATGTAATCTTCCAGCACGACCTGCATGCCGAGCTGTGCGTGCCAGAACATGGCGATCAGCAGGCCGATCAGCGGCACCGCGTTCCACGGCTTGGCGATGGCAGCAGTGGCAGTCGCGTAGTCGGAACCCAGCAGGCCCAGCACGAAGACCAGGAACCAGACCCCCAGCACCACCAGGGCGGCGGCGGTCAGGCGCTGGTGCACGAAGTGCTCGGTGCCGGTCTTGGCCGAACCCAGGCCACGCACGTTCTTCAGCGGAGTACGGAACTTGCTCACGCGGCACCTCCAAACATCACGTAGGCCCACACCAGCAGGGTGATCACCAGGCTGCCGATGACCGACAGCCAGCTGCTGCGGATGAAGGCGGGGATGCTGAAGCCGATGGCGAAGTCCTGCACCACATGGCGGATGCCATTGCACAGGTGATAGGCGAACGACCATGTCCACGCGAACAGGAACACGCGGCCATACCAGGCCCCGGCATGGCCGGTGAAGCAGTTCCACGAATCGGGCCCCATCATCAGGGCCAGCAGGCCCGCAGCGATGATGAGGGCACCAACAGACAGAAAGACGCCAGTGGCTCGATGCAGGATCGAGGTGGCCATCTGAATCTGCCAGCGATACACCTGAAGGTGCGGGGAAAGTGGGCGTTGTCTGGTCGCCATTCGCTGGGCTCGTTGTCTCGGCTGGGCGGCACGCGGCCGCGTTGGCTCAATGCTGATCAGAAATCGATGCAGCGTCCGTTTTTCTCCCAATCGCCATACCGCACCGGATCGAGTCCGCCGCGGCCGCCGAATTCCTCTGCCTTTTCCTGTTCCACGGGCACGGGTGCCGCAGGGACCAGCGGGGCTTCAGTTTCGTCGTCGGGAGTGGGGGTTGTTTGGCCTATCATGGTCGGTCTCGCAACGCACAAATTTTAGACCTCGTTCACGTGCCTGACAACCTGCCCCCTGCTTTCGTCGGATATCCACGCCTTCCGGGCCACCAGCTGGTGAGCCTGCAGGGCGTGGACGCAGCTGCCTTCGCCCACGCCCAGTTCAGCAGCGATGTCCTCGCTCTGCCCCAGCAGCACTGGCAGTGGAGCGCCTGGCTGAGTGCCAAGGGCCGCACCCTGGCGGTGTTCCAGCTGCTCCGGCTGGCTGAGGATCACGTGATGCTGGTGTTCGCCGATGGCGACGCGGATGCGACTGCGTCGCAACTGCAGCGTTTCGTGTTCCGCCGCAAGGTCAAGGTGCAGCTGCGCGACGATCTGGCCGTGGCCGGCGCGTTCACCGCACCGGAAGCGGCTACCGGCGCGGCGATCGCCGCGAATGCAGGCGGTTGGGAGCTGGACCTGGGCAGCGACGCGCTGCCGCGCGCGCTGCGCATCGGTGCCGCTGACACCTTCCCGGCCGGTGGGCCGGATGACGACGCGGCCTTTGTATTGGCCTGGCGCCAGGCTGACCTGCGGTATGGCCTGCCCCGGCTGGAGCAGAGCCAGCGCGAGGTGTGGACCCCGCAGCAGTTGGGGCTGGACCGTCTGAACGGCTACAGCGTGAAGAAAGGCTGCTACCCGGGCCAGGAAATCGTCGCCCGCACCCACTTCCTCGGCAAGGCCAAGCGCGCGGTGCAGCTGCTGCACACCCATGCGCCGGCGCAGGCCGGTGACGGCGTGCAGCAGGACGGCACGGCACTGGGCACGATCGCCAGCGTGGCCGGCGATCTCGCGCTGGCGGTGCTGCCGCTTGAAACGAGCGACGCTGCGCTGCAGGTCGGCGATGCGCCCGCGCAGCGGATTCCACTGCTGGATGGCCTGGCGCGCTGAGGCTGCGCCCCATCCACGCAGGGCGGGGATCTGCCGATGACGCCGGGCATGGCCCGGCGCCACCAAGTCTTACAGGCGCTCGCCGGTTTCCGCGTTGAAGAAGTGCAGGCCCTGCGGATGGATCGCCACGCGGATGTCCTCGCCCACGGCCGGCAGCGCCTGCGGCGCCACCCGCATGGTCAGTGCATGCTGGCCGCTGCTGAGGTTGACGAAGATCTCGTTGCCGACCGGCTCGATGCCCTCGATGCGCGCGGTGAACGCATGCGCGTCGTCGCCCGTGGCGGGCTGCAGGTGCTCCGGGCGCACGCCGACGTTGATCGGCTTCTGCAGCCATGCGGGGTCGATCGTGGCCTGGCCCAGCGGCGCGCGCCACTCACCCTCGACCACCGTCACGCCGCCCGCATCGCCCTGCAATGTCCCGCGCAGCACGTTCATCGCCGGGCTGCCGAGGAAACCGGCCACGAACAGGTTGGCCGGGCGGTCATACAGCGCCATCGGCGTATCGATCTGCTGGATGATGCCGTCCTTGAGCACCACGATGCGCTGGCCCAGCGTCATCGCTTCGACCTGGTCGTGCGTGACATAGATCATGGTCGTACCCAGCTTGCGGTGCAGCTGCGCGATCTCGGTACGCACGCTGTGGCGCAGCTTGGCATCGAGATTGGACAGCGGCTCGTCGAGCAGGAACACCGCAGGTTCGCGCACCAGCGCGCGCCCCAGCGCAACACGCTGGCGCTGGCCACCTGACATCGCCTTGGGCAGCTTGTCCATCATCTCGGTCAAGCCAAGCGTCTGCGCCGCTTCGGCAATCCGCCTGTCGATGGTCGCCTTGTCGTGGCCACGCAGCTTCAGGCCGAACGCCAGGTTCTCGGCCACGGTCATGTGCGGGTAAAGCGCATAACTCTGGAACACCATGGCGATGTCGCGATCCTTCGGTGCCACATCGTTGACCACGCGGTCACCGATGCTCAGCGTGCCACCGCTGATCTCCTCCAGGCCTGCCACCATCCGCAGCAGGGTCGACTTACCACAGCCGGAAGGACCGACCAGCACCATCAGTTCGCCATCGGCGACCTCGAAAGTGGCGTCCTTCACCGCAACCTGGCCGTTGTCGTAGACCTTGCGCACACCCTGCAACTGCACTTTTGCCATATCACCTGATCCGGTCTGCCCGACGCCGGGCTGTCTTTTGGGACTGCCTCGGCCCTCCCGATGGCAGCAATGATTGCGCGACTGCCGCATGACGGCGAGCACTGCAATCGAATACAGTTGCCCATTCTGCCATGTAAACGTTTTCACGTGGCACTATCCGATGGTCGGTGCGCACCGACCTGCGTCGGCGGACAATGGGACGTTCGCCGGTGCGGTGGTTTCGCATGGAACGGCCTGCTGGTATCCCTTGCAGATCGCGTTCCGCGAACCTCGGACAGGCAGTTGCGCGGATGTCCCCCGAACCCAGCCATGAAGCGATTGACAACGATGTCACCCGGATCTGAAACTCGAGCGATGCACGACACCCTCTTCCTGTTCGGTGCCACAGGTGATCTGGCCCAGCGCTACCTGTTCCCTTCGCTGCTGCGCCTGCTTGGCGATGGTCTGCTGCCGGAGGATTTCCGCATCCGTGCGCTGGCCCTGTCCGGCCATGACACCGAGGCCTTCCATGACATCCTGCGCCCGCGCCTGCAGCAGGCCATGCCGATGGCCTCGCAGGACGACATCGCCGCGCTGCTGCGCCGCATCGACTACCGCTCGGTGGACCTGCGCGATGTCGACTCGGTCGCCGCCGCCGTCTCCGACCTGGTGGACCGCCGGTGCGTGAGCTACCTGGCCATTCCGCCGGGCCTGTACATCTCCACCTGCGAAGGCCTGGCCAAGGGGGGCGCCCTTGCCGCACCGGCCCGGCTGATGCTGGAGAAGCCGATCGGCAGCGACAGCGAAAGTGCCGAAGAGATCATCAGCACCATCGGCCAGTGGATCGACGAAGACCGCGTGTTCCGCCTGGATCACTATCTGGGCAAGGCTGCGGTGCAGAACCTGATCGCCCTGCGCTTCGGCAACACCCTGCTGGAGGCGGTGTGGAACCGCAACTACATCGAGTCGGTGCACATCCTGGTCGCAGAGAGCGAAGGCGTGGACGGCCGCGACGCGTACTACGCACGCTCCGGCGCCCTGCGTGACATGGTGCAGAGCCATATCCTGCAGCTGCTGTGCCTGGTGGCGATGGAACCGCCGGCGTCGCTCGAAGCCGACCGCATCCGCGACGAGAAGGTCAAGGTGCTGCGCGCCCTGCGCCCCCTCGACGCCCAGCATGCCGCCCGCGACAGCGTGCGCGGCCGCTATACCGCCGGCACCATCAACGGCCAGCCGGCACAGGCCTATCAGCCGCCGGAAGGCAGCGACGTGGAGACCTTCGCCGGCGTCACCGCGCACATCGACAACTGGCGCTGGTCCGGCGTTCCCTTCCATCTGGTCACCGGCAAGCGCCTGCCCGAGCGCACCACACGCGTGGTGGTGACCCTCAAGCCGGTCACCCATTGGCTGTTCGAGCGCCCGCAGCGCGCGCAGGCCGCACCCAATCGCCTGGTGTTCCAGCTGCAGCCGCAGGAAAACATCGAGCTGGGCCTGATGAGCAGCCTGGCCGGTCCGGAATGGGGCGCGCTGGAACTGCATCCGCTGGAACTGGAGCTGTCGGTGCCGACGGGACTGCACCGCCGCATCGCTTACGAGCGCCTTTTCCTGGACGCCTTCAACGGCAACCATGCGCTGTTCGTGCGCGACGACGAAGTGCGCGCCGCCTGGGCGTGGATCGACAGCGTCGCCGATGCCTGGAAGGCAGCCGGCCTGCCGCTCCAGCCTTACCCTGCAGGCCAGTGGGGTCCGGCCGATGCCACCGGCTTCCTGCCACAGGGCGTGGATGCGCCGGACACCGGAGCCTCGGCATGAGTGGCAGCTCGCAGCCGGTTCTGGTCGCCGACATTGGCGGCACCAATGCCCGCTTCGCACTGGCCGACACTTCGCTGGATGCGCCCCTGCAGAAGGACAGCATCCGCGAGTTCGCGGTCGCCGAGTTCCCGTCGCTGGGCGATGCCGCCCGCCACTACCTTGAGCAGGCCGGGGCCAGCGCGCGCCGCGGCGTGTTTGCGGTGGCCGGCCGCGTCGATGGCGACGAGGCACGCATCACCAACCATCCGTGGGTGATCTCGCGCAGCCGCACCGCAGCGATGCTCGGCTTCGACGAGCTGCACCTGATCAACGACTTCGCCGCACAGGCGATGGCCGTCGCCCTGCTGCAACCGCAGGATGTGGTGCAGATCGGCGGTGCGCACTGGACGCCGGCCGCACCGGGCCAGCCACGCAACTACGGAGTGATCGGCCCCGGCACGGGCCTCGGCGTCGGTGGCCTGGTGGTGCGCCACGGCCGCAGCTACCCGCTGGAAACCGAAGGCGGTCACGTCAGCTTCCCGCCGGGCACGCCGGAAGAAGTGCGGATCCTGGAGATCCTGTCCGAGCAGTTCGGCCGGGTGTCCAACGAGCGTCTCATCTGCGGTCCCGGCCTGGTCAACATCCATCGTGCGGTCTGTGAGATGGCCGGTGTCGATCCGGGCCATCTGCAGCCGGCCGACGTCACCGCCCGTGCCGCCCTCGGCGATCCGCAGGCGATGCGCACGGTGGATGTGTTCTGCGCAGTGTTCGGCGCCATCGCCGGCGACCTGGTGCTGATCCAGGGTGCCTGGGATGGCGTGTTCCTGACCGGCGGCCTGGTGCCCAAAATGCTGGATTCGCTGCAGCACTCCGGCTTCCGCCAGCGCTTCGAGCACAAGGGCCGGTTTTCCTCGATCATGGCGCGGGTGCCTTCGCTGGCGATCATGCACCCCTGCCCCGGCCTGCTGGGCGCTGCCGCCTATGCAGCCGATGCCGAACGTGACGCTCCGGGAGTTGCCGCATGAGCCCTGTCTTCCAGGACGACCGCATCGATTTTGTCAGTCACGGCGATGCCGATGGCTGGATCGAAGCGGTGGCCACCGAAATGGCACAGACCATCAACCGTGACATCAACGAAGTCGGCCGCGCACGCATCCTGCTGTCCGGTGGCACCACGCCGGCGCCGGTGTACCAGGCGCTGGCAGAAATGGAAGTGCACTGGGACCGCGTGGAAGTGAGCCTGGCCGATGAGCGCTGGCTGTCGCCGCAGGATCGCGACAGCAATGCCTGGCTGGTACGCGAGCACCTGCTCAAGCGCGCCGAAGGTGCACATTTCGACCCGCTGGTGCGCATCGGCAAGCCGCTTCCGGAATGCGTGTACACCGCCAATCTGCAGGCACAGCACAGCCAGCCGCCCAGCCTGGTCGCGCTCGGCATGGGCAATGATGGCCACACGGCCTCGTTGTTCCCCGGCTCGAAGGACCTGGCCCGCGCGCTGGAAAGCCCCCTGCCCTATGCCGCACTGGATGCGACCGGCTGCCCGGGCGCCAACCAGTGGCCGCTGCGGATCACGCTGACCCCGCACGGCCTGCGCCAGTGCCGCCAGCGCCTGCTGCTGCTGCGCGGCAAGCAGAAGCTGCAGGTGCTGCGGCAGGCGCTGGACAGCAACAATGCCCAGCAGTACCCGATCCTCAACGCAATCCACCTGGAAGGCGCGCGCCTGCGCGTCCACTGGGCAGATTGATGTCGGTGGCGGCATATCGCCGCCGCCCACCTCTCGCCACCTCGAACGCCGGTAGCCAATGAGCCTCCATCCGCAACTGCAAGCCATCACCGACCGCGTCATCCGTCGCAGCGCTGCCTCGCGCGCGGCCTACCTGGCCGCTGTCGACGCCGCCCTGCGCGAAGGCCCCTTCCGCAGCCGCCTGAGCTGCGGCAATCTCGCCCATGGTTTCGCTGCCTGCGGCGGCACTGACAAGAGCCGCCTGCGCGGCGGGGTGACGCCGAACCTGGGCATCATCACCGCCTATAACGACATGTTGTCGGCCCACCAGCCGTTCGAGACCTATCCGGAGCAGATCCGCGGGATCGCCCGTGAACTGGGCGCCACCGCGCAGGTGGCCGGCGGTGTGCCGGCGATGTGCGACGGCGTCACCCAGGGCCGCGGTGGCATGGAACTGTCGCTGTTCTCGCGCGATGTGATCGCGCAGGCCACCGCGATCGGCCTCAGCCATGACATGTTCGATACCACGGTCTACCTTGGCGTGTGCGACAAGATCGTGCCCGGCCTGCTGATCGGCGCGCTCGCGTTCGGCCACCTGCCGGCGGTGTTCATTCCGGCCGGCCCGATGACGCCGGGCATTCCGAACAAGCAGAAGGCCGAGGTGCGCGAACGCTATGCGGCCGGCGAAGCCACCCGCGAAGAACTGCTGGAGGCCGAGTCGGCCTCCTACCATGGCGCAGGCACCTGCACCTTCTACGGTACCGCCAACTCCAACCAGGTACTGCTGGAAGCGATGGGCGTGCAGCTGCCAGGCGCATCCTTCGTCAACCCGGGCACTGCGCTGCGCGATGCGCTCACCCGCGAGGCCACCGAGCGTGCGCTGGAGATCACCGCGCTGGGCGAGGATTTCCGTCCGCTCGGCCGGATCATCGACGAGCGCGCGATCATCAACGCCGTCATCGCCCTGATGGCCACCGGCGGCTCGACCAACCACACCATCCACTGGATCGCGGTCGCACGTGCCGCCGGCATCGTGCTGACCTGGGACGACTTCGACGAGCTGTCGCAGCTGATTCCCCTGCTGGCCCGCGTCTATCCGAACGGCGACGCCGACGTGAACCGCTTCGCGGCGGCCGGCGGCCCGGCTTTCGTGTTCGGAGAATTGATCAGGGCCGGGCTGATGCACGGCGACCTGGTCAGTGTGGCGCGCGGCGGCATGGCCGATTACGCCCGCGAACCGCAGCTGCGTGACGGCACCCTGGTCTATCTGCCCGGGCTGGAGCGCAGTGCCGACGAGGAGGTGGTGCGCGGCGTCGACGCTCCGTTCGAGAGCCAGGGTGGCCTGCGCCTGCTGCGCGGCAACCTGGGCCGGTCGTTGATCAAACTGTCGGCGGTGAAGCCGCAATACCGTTCGATCGAAGCACCGGCCGTTGTCGTTGATGCGCCCCAGGTGCTCAACAAGCTACATGCTGCCGGGCTGCTTCCCCAGGATTTCGTGGCGGTGGTGCGCTACCAGGGCCCGCGCGCGAACGGCATGCCGGAGCTGCATTCCCTGGCGCCGCTGCTGGGCCTTCTGCAGAACCAGGGCCGACGCGTTGCGCTGGTCACCGATGGCCGGTTGTCCGGGGCGTCGGGCAAGATCCCGGCAGCGATCCATGTCACGCCGGAAGCCGCGCGTGGGGGTCCGCTGGCGAAAGTCCGCGAAGGCGACATCATCCGCCTGGATGGCGAGGCGGGCACGCTGGACGTCCTGGTGGACGCTGCGGAATGGGCAGCACGCACTCAGGCCCCGAACACCGCGCCCGCGGCGAATGATCTGGGCCGCAACCTGTTCGCGATCAACCGTCGTGTGGTCGGGCCGGCCGATCAGGGCGCCATTTCGATTTCGTGCGGACCGGCAGCGGCCGACGGCGGGCCGTGGGATTACGACGCCGAGTACGAACTGGGACACGATGCGGCGGCTGCGGCAGCGCCGCATGAGGCGAAGGACGCCTGAGGGTTCAACAGCGCTGCGGGTGTGTTGCGGCGGCGAGTGTGCTGGTGGCGGCGTCACACTTTCCGGCGCATCAACGCCGCGAAGTGATCACTGAAAATCAAATTCGGAAGCAAAGGCAGAAGCAGAGCTATGGGTATCGAACAACATCAGCTGAAGGCGGCGGAGCTGTTGCATGCGGCGGGCATCCTGCCGGTGGTGACGATTCATACGCTGGACCAGGCCTGTGCGGTGAGTGCGGCGCTGCTGGAAGGCGGTCTGCCGGCGATCGAGCTGACGTTGCGCACGCCGGTGGCGATGGAGGCGCTGGCCATGCTCAAGCGCGAACTGCCGGACGTGGTGGTGGGTGCCGGTACAGTGCTGACCGTTGAGCAGATGCAGCAGTCGATTGATGCCGGCGCGGACTTCCTGGTGACCCCGGGTACGCCGCCCGCGCTGGCCGATGCGCTGGCCGCTGCGCCGCTGCCGGTGGTGCCCGGTGCGGCGACGCCGACCGAGCTGCTGTCGCTGCATGCGCGCGGATTCCGGGTGTGCAAGCTGTTCCCGGCCACGGCGGTCGGCGGCCTGGCGATGATCAAGGGCGTGGCCGGTCCAATTGCCGATCTGAAGCTGTGCCCGACCGGCGGCATCACGGAAAACACCGCCGCCGAGTACCTCGAGCAGAAGAACGTGGTCTGCATCGGTGGCTCATGGATGGTGCCCGGCAACTGGATTGCGGACGGCGACTGGGACAAGGTGCGCGCCAGCGCCATGCAGGCGGCGGCCATCGTCAAGCGCGTGCGCGGCACCTGAGCGCCCGATGGGTGAGCGCGGGGCCGACGCTTGGCCCCGCGACCGCGGGCCGGAACTGGAAGACAGATTCCGGGCGCGCGACGCACCTCAGCCGTTGGCTGAAACCCTCACAGCGGCCGTGCCGGATCCACCAGCCCGTACTGGCTGGCCATGCGCGCCAGCGCGATGTTGTCATGGATACCCATCTTCTCGAACAGGCGTGCCTTGTGCGTGTTGACGGTCTTGGCGCTGAGGCTGAGGCGGCGCGCGATGTCTTCCTGGCGCAATCCCTGGGTCAGCAGCAGCGCCACTTCCAGCTCGCGCGGAGACAGGGTGTCGAACGGCGAACCATTCCCCTCCACCGTCGACAGCGCCAGATTCTGCGCGATGCTGGTGCCCAGGTAGCGGCGCCCGCCTGCCACGTCGCGCACCGCGCGCAGCAGTTCCTGGGCGTCGCAGCCCTTGCCGATGTACCCGGCCGCGCCGGCTTCCAGCAGCCGCTTCGGCAGCGGGCCATCCTCCAGGACGGACACGATCACCACGCGCGTGCTGCGATGGCCGCGCACGATGCGCTCGGTCACTTCCATGCCGCTGACACCCGGCAGGTGCAGGTCGCACAGCACCACGTCCGGCTGCAGCTGGCGGATCTCGCGCAGCGCGTCCTCGCCGGTCTCGGCCTCGCCCACCACCTCGATGTCGGTCTCACCCGACAGGATCATCTTCATCCCGGTGCGGACCAGTGCGTGGTCGTCCACCAGGTAGACTCGAATCGTCATTCACGTACCTCTTCGAATGCGGCCATTGCGGGTCAAGCTAGGCAGGGTGCCGAACCCTCGCAAGCGCGGTCGAAGTGCATACCGGGCAAGAGTGCCGGGTTGATCACAGTCTCACGCATTGTGCTTACCCCCTGTCTTGCAGAACCCACTGCAACGAAACAGCTCATCTATCACGTAGACGCCCGCGAAGAGCCATCCACGTCACTCCCCCTGTGTTGATGCTTCGCTGGCCGTCGATGGCGGCGAATCGCGGCGTCGCCAAGGATGCCGACGACTGAACATGACCAGGTAGCACCCTACCACCCAAACCAGTGCTGCACACCATCCGGCCAGGATATCCGACGGGTAATGGACCCCGAGATAGACCCGGGACACGCTGACCAGCAAGCTGAACGCAGGGGCCAGCACCAGCACCGGCCAGCGCCAGCGGGTATTCCAGGCCAGAAGTACCAGGGTTGCCGCCAGGGTCATCGACCCCATGGCGTGGCCGCTGGGGAAACTGAACGTCGATTCCGGTGCGATGGACTCCCACAGGCTGGGGCGGTCCCGCTGGAAGAACCGCTTGCTGCCCATGTTCAACAGTGCCGATCCGAGGAAACTGACGGCCACGAAGGTGGCCTCGCGCCAGCGGCGGTAGCCCAGCAGTGCCGCGACGATCAGCACATCGGCGGGAATCAGGAACCACTCGTAACCCAGCCGGGACAGCAGCACGAAGAACCGGTCCAGCCACGGCGAATGCAGGCCGTGCATCTGCCACAGCAGCGGCGCGTCGAAATGGAACGATTCAAACTCATGCACCTCGTCGGCCAGCGCGACGAAGCCGGCCAGCGGCAACAGCACGCCGGCGAACAGCAGGACCAGGCGCCACGCATTGCGCGCCATCCAGTGACGGAAGCC
This sequence comes from Stenotrophomonas sp. STEN008, assembly GCF_056760435.1. Lineage (NCBI taxonomy): Bacteria > Pseudomonadati > Pseudomonadota > Gammaproteobacteria > Lysobacterales > Lysobacteraceae > Stenotrophomonas > Stenotrophomonas sp. STEN008. The sequence continues at coordinate 87,704 of NZ_JBRRET010000006.1, forward strand.
GGAGGCCGGCTCCGGCGCGGCAAGGATCGCGGGCTTATCCTGCGCTTCGGACATAGGTTCGTTCGACGTAGTCGTCGATCAGGGCGACGAATTCCTGGGCGATGTTCTCGCCACGCAGGGTCACCTTCTTCTCGCCATCGACGAACACCGGCGCCGACGGCGCCTCCCCGGTTCCCGGCAGCGAGATGCCGATGTTGGCGTGCCGCGATTCTCCCGGGCCGTTGACCACGCAGCCCATCACCGCCAGGGTCATGTTTTCCGCCCCCGGGTGCTGCACTTTCCACAGCGGCATCTTCTCGCGCACGTGGTTCTGCACCACCTTGGCCAGCTCCTGGAAGAACTCGGAGGTGGTGCGGCCGCATCCCGGACAGGCCGTCACCAGCGGCGTGAACGCGCGCTGGCCGGTGGTCTGCAGCAGCTCCTGGGCGACGATCACTTCCTGCGTCCGCGACTGGCCCGGCTCGGGCGTCAGCGAGATGCGGATGGTGTCGCCGATACCTTCCTGCAGCAGCACGCTCAACGCCGCTGCCGACGCAACGATGCCCTTGCTGCCGATGCCGGCTTCGGTCAGGCCCAGATGCAGCGCGAACTCCGAACGCTGTGCCAGGTCACGGTAGACCGCGATCAGCTCCTGCACGCCACTGACCTTGGCCGACAGCACGATGCGGTCGCGCGGCAGGCCCAGCTCCACGGCCTGTTCGGCCGAATCCAGCGCTGACCGGATCAGTGCCTCGCGCAGGACACGTCCGGCGTCCCAGGGCTGCTCGCGCTCGTTGTTCTCATCCATCAGCCTGGCCGCCAGCGCCTGGTCCAGCGAGCCCCAGTTGGCGCCGATGCGCACCGGCTTGTTGTAGCGGATGGCGAACTCGATCAACTGCGCGAACTGCAGGTCCTTCTTCTTGCCGAAGCCCACATTGCCCGGATTGATGCGGTACTTGGCCAGTGCTTCGGCACACGCCGGTTCGGCGGTCAGCAACTGATGGCCGTTGTAGTGGAAATCACCGATCAGCGGCACGTCGATGCCCATCATCGCCAGCTTGTCGACGATGCGCGGGATCGCGGCCGCGGCCTCGACGGTGTTGACGGTCAAGCGCACCATTTCCGAACCGGCGCGCCAGAGCTCGGCGACCTGCTTCACGCTGGAAGCCACGTCGGAGGTGTCGGTATTCGTCATCGACTGCACCACCACCGGCCTGCCGCCGCCGACGGTGACTCCGCCGATCTGGACGGCGTGGGTCTGGCGACGGGACCAGGCGGTGGGCTCGGAAGGCGGGGTCGGGCGGGTAACGGCGTCGTGCATGCGGGCATTCTAGCGCCCGCCTCCGGTTTCCGGGTGACTCGCATTCAGCCGCCGGCACGGCTGCGGCCGATTGTCGCAGGCACACCCGCCCGCGAACGCATACGATGGGCGCGAATGACCGGTCCCGACGCCCCGTTTCTCCGCACCCTGTGCAGCCTGCGATGGCTGGCCGTGGCCGGCCAGGCCGCCACCATCCTGGTCGCCACCTGGGTGCTGGGCCTGCCGCTGCCGCCGCTGCCGCTGTGGGCCGGCGTCGCCGTGCTCGCGCTGTTCAATGTCTACACCCAGCTGCGGCCGGAAGGGGCCGATACCGCGCCACTGACAGCCTTCGGCCACATCCTGGTGGACGTGATCATCCTGACCTGGATGATCAGCTGGAGCGGCGGCATGGCCAATCCGTTCAGCTCCCTGTTCCTGATCCTGATTGCGTTGGCCGCCTTCGCCCTGCCCCTGCGCTGGGCGTTGGCGGTGGCCCTGGCCTGCCTGCTCGGCTACGCCGCCAGCGGACTGTTCGGCCAGCCGCTGCCGGACGGCTACTTCCGTGCGCAGGACCTGAACCGCTGGGGCGTGGTCGCCAATTTCCTGATCTCCGCCACCGTCGTGCTGACGTTCTCCACGCGCCTGGCCCTGGCCCTGCGGCAACGGGAACTGGAGCTCTCGGCACTGCGTGAACGCTTCGCCCGCAACGAGGGCATTGTCGCCCTGGCCACCCACGCCGCCTCGGTGGCGCATGAACTGAACACGCCGCTGGCGACCATGACCCTGCTGGCCGACGACGTTGCCGAGCGCAGCGAGGAGCCGGAAGTACGCGAGGACATGGAAACCCTGCGCGAACTGCTCGTGCAGTGCCGCGAACGGGTGCTGGCACTGGCCGCGCCGGCATCGGCCGACATGCCCGGACGCAGCCGCTCCAGCGCCCAGCAGGTGCTGGAACAATGGCGGCTGGTGCGGCCGACCATCGACCTGCACCGCAACGACGATGCGCCGCTGCGGCTGCCGCTGGACCCCGGCGTGGGCCACCTGCTGATGGTCCTGCTCAACAACGCAGCCGATGCCGGAGAGCAGGCCGGGCGCCCGCGCGTGGACCTGAGCCTGCGCATCGACGGCGACGACCTGATCGGCGAAGTCCGCGACTACGGCCACGGCTTCGATGCCCGTGCCGCCGTGCTGCCGGGCACGCTGTTCGGCAGCAGCAAGAGCGAGGGCATGGGCGTCGGCCTGGCCCTGTCCCATGCCACCATCGAACGCCTCGACGGCGAGATGTGGATGCGCCCGGCCCAGGGGGCCGGCAGTCGCGTCGGCTTCCGCCTGCCGCTGGCCCCACGCGAGGACACCCCATGAGCCTGTACCACTCCACCCAGGGCCTGCTGGTCGACGACGATGAGCTGTACCTGCGCACCCTGCAGCGCAGCCTGGCGCGCAAGGGACTGGAAACGCAGACCGCGCAGGACGCGGCCACTGCGCTGATGCTGGCCCGCCAGCATCCACCGGCCTTCGCGCTGATCGACCTCAAGCTCGGCAGTGATTCCGGCCTGGCCCTGATCCAGCCCCTGCGTGCCCTGCGTGCGGACATGCGGATCCTGCTGGTCACCGGTTATGCCAGCATCGCCACAGCCGTGGAAGCCATCAAGCTGGGCGCAGACGATTATCTGCCCAAGCCGGCAACGGTACCGATGATCCTGCGCGCGCTGGGCGAAGAGGACGACGGCCCGGCCGACGACGGCGAGATGGAAGTCCCCGACGCGATGACGCCGATCAGTCGCCTGCAGTGGGAACACATCCAGCAGGCGATGCACGAGACGGGCGGCAACGTGTCCGCTGCCGCCCGCCTGCTCGGCATGCACCGACGGTCGCTGCAGCGCAAACTGGCCAAGCGGCCAAGCCCGGAACGCGATCCGAGCCGTTGAGCCCGGCACGCCGGGCCAATGCCCGGCGACACATCCCCGACCTGGCTCAGCCCTTCAGCTGCGCCAGGATCTCGCGGGTCATCGGGTCGGCGATCGCCACGCCCTCGCCCTGCAATGCCGGCAGCAACTGGTTGGCCAGCTGCTTGCCCAGCTCGACCCCGAACTGGTCGAAGGCGTTGATGTTCCAGATCACCGACTGCACGTACACCGCGTGCTCGTACATGGCGATCAGCGCACCCAGCGCCTGCGGCGTCAGTGCATCGAGCAGGATCAGCGTACTCGGACGACCGCCCGGGTAGTCGCGGTGCGGATCGGCGCTGCCCTGACCGTTGGCCAGCGCTTCGGTCTGCGCCAGCAGGTTGGCCAGCAGCGCCTGATGATTGACGGTATAGGGATCGTCGTTGTGCACACAGCCGATGAAGTCGGCCGGGACGATGCTGGTGCCCTGGTGCAGCGCCTGGAAGAAGCTGTGCTGCACATCGGTGCCCGCACCGCCCCACCACACCGGCACGGTATCGGTGGTCACCGGCTGGCCATCACGCTGCACGCGCTTGCCCAGGCTTTCCATCACCAGCTGCTGCAGGTAGGCCGGCAGCAACGCCAGGCGCTGGTCGTAGGTCATCACCGCATGGGTGGCGCAGCCCAGCAGGTTGCGGTTCCAGATGTCGGTCAGGCCATGCAGCACCGGCAGATTGCGCTCCAGCGGTGCATCCAGTGCGTGCGCGTCCATCTGCGCCGCACCCTCCAGCAGCTGTTCGAAACGCTCGAAGCCGATCGCCAGCGCAATCGGGAAGCCGACCGCCGACCACAGCGAGTAACGGCCACCTACCCAGTCCCACATCGGCAGCACGCGCTCTGCGGCGATGGCGAAGGCCTTCGCTGCGCGCTCGGGATTGGCGCTGACGGCATACAGGCGTTCACTGCCACCCAGCCAGTCGTGCAGGATCTGGCCGTTGAGCAGGGTTTCCTGGGTGCCGAAGGTCTTGGAGATCAGGATGCCGGCGGTGCGCGCCGGGTCAAGCGTGGCCAACGTGCGCTGCATGGCCGCGCCGTCCACGTTCGATACGAAATGCACGCGCAGGCGCGCGCCGCTGACCGGGCGCAGCGCATCGGCGACCAGCCGCGGGCCAAGATCGGATCCCCCGATGCCGACGCTCACCACGTCGGTCACGCCGCTGTCTTCCAGCGCACGCACGAGGACTCCCATGCGCTGACGGATTTCGCGTGCAGTGGCATGGGCATCGGCGGCCACCGGCGCGTCGACCACGTCACCACGCAGCGCCGTGTGCAGCGCCGCGCGGCCTTCGGTCAGGTTGACCTGCTCGCCGCGCATCAGGCGGTTGATGGCGCCCCCGACATCGCGTTCGGCTGCCAGCGCCAGCAGCGCCTGCAGCGCCGCGGCGTCGTACTTCTGCCGGGCAAAGTTCACGTACAACGGACCGACCCGCAGCGCCAGCTCCTGCACACGGCCAGGTTCGGCGGCGAGCAGGCTGGGGATGCTTGCGCCCTTCAGGCGCTGGGCGTGGGAATGCAGCGAGTCGAATCCGTTGTTCGTTGTCATGCGGCCTGGGTCGGGATCGTGTCGTTGGTGTGGGTGATCTGGTTGCTGCCATCCACGTACACCAGCTTCGGCTTGAAGCTGTCCGCTTCCTGCTCGGTCATGCTGGCGAAGGCGGCGATGATGATGATGTCGCCGACCTGCACGTGGCGCGCGGCGCCACCATTGAGCGAGACGATGCCGCTGCCGGCTTCGGCGCGGATCGCATAGGTCGAGAAGCGCGCACCGTTGGTCACGTCCCAGATGTGGACCTGCTCGAACTCGCGGATGCCGGTGGCAGCCAGCAGGTTGTCATCGATGGCGATCGAGCCTTCGTAGTTCAGCTCGGAGTGGGTGACGGTGGCGCGGTGGATCTTGGTCTTGAGCAGGGACAGGTGCATGGCACGGTACAACGCAGAGGAAAGCGTGGATTCTAGCACCCGCACAACGCGGGGCATCACGACCGGCAAACCGTTCAGGTAGCGCCGGGCCATGCCCGGCGGCGCCATCACAGCGGAACTCAGAACTCCAGGTTGTCGATCAGCCGGGTCGTGCCCAGCCGCGCGGCGATCAGCGCCACCCGGCCGCCACCCTCGAATGCCGGCTCGGCCAGCTCGGGCGTGCGCAGCACGGCGTAGTCGACCTGGAAACCAGCCGCCTGCAGCGCGGCGGTGGCATCGGCCTCGATGCGCTCGCGCGGCTGGCCAGCCACATAGCCTTCGCGCATGGCCAGCAGGGTCCGATGAAGGGTCGCCGCGACGGGGCGCTGTTCCGGGCTCAGATACTGGTTGCGCGAACTCTTGGCCAGCCCATCGTCATCACGGACGATCTCCGCACCGACGATCTGGACCGGGAACGACAGCTCGGCCACCATCTGGCGGATCACCGCCAGTTGCTGGTAGTCCTTGCGGCCGAACACAGCCACGTCCGGCTGCACCTGCAGGAACAGGCGGGCGACCACCGTGCAGACGCCATCGAAATGGCCCGGACGGCTGGCACCTTCCAGCACCTCGCTGATGCCGGGCGCGTGCATGCGCGTGGTCTTGTCCACGCCCAGCGGATACATCGCCTCGACGCTCGGCAGCCACACCGCATCGCAGCCGACCTGCTCCAGCCCCGCGACATCGGCCTCGGGCGTGCGCGGATACCGGCTGAAATCCTCGTTGGGCCCGAACTGGGTCGGATTGACGAAGATGCTGGCCACCACCCTGTCGGCGTACTGGCGGGCCAGGCTCACCAGCGCGTGATGGCCACCGTGCAGGTTGCCCATGGTCGGCACCAGCGCGACGCGCAGGCCTTCGCGCTTCCACTGGGCGATCTGCCCGCGCAACGCGCCGAGCTCATTGAAGGTCTGGATCATTGGGCGTAAGCGTGCTGTTCGTCGGGGAAGCTGCCGTCACGCACGGCGTCGGCGTAGGCGCGGGTGGCTCCGGCCACCGAGCCCCCTTCGGCAAGGAAATCCTTGACGAATTTCGGTCGGCGATGGCCGCTGTCCAGGCCCAGGAAGTCATGCAGGACCAGCACCTGGCCATCGCACTGCGGACCGGCACCGATGCCGATGGTGGGCACCGGCACTGCAGCGGTGACCTCGGCCGCGACCGGGGTCGGCACGCATTCCAGCACGATGATGCTGGCGCCCGCGTCGGCCACGGCCCTGGCGTCCTCCACCAGCTGCCGGGCCGCATCGCCACGGCCCTGGATCTTGAACCCGCCCAGGCGCAGCACCGACTGCGGGGTCAGGCCCAGATGCGAGCAGACCGGAATCTCGCGTTCGACCAGGTAACGGACGATATCGACCTTGAAGCCGGCCCCCTCGATCTTGACCATCTCCGCGCCTGCCTGCAGCAGCTGCAGCGACGCATCGAGGGCGCGTTCCGGGGTTGCATCGGCACCGAACGGCAGATCGGCAACCAGCAGCGCGCGCTGCAGAACGCGGGCCACGGCGCGGGTGTGATAGACCATGTCGGCCACGGTCACCGGCAGGGTGGAATCGTGCCCCTGCACGACCATGCCCAGCGAATCACCGATCAGGATCAGGTCGACGCCGTTGGCGTCGAAGGTGCGGGCGAAGCCAGCGTCGTAGGCGGTCAACATGACCAGCTTCTGGCCATTCCGCTTGGCCTCGGCCAAGGCGGGAACGGTCCAGGGCTTGCTGTCTGCGTGGGTGCTCATGTGCTGATAACCGGGGGAGATAACCCGGGCATTATCACCCTATCGGCGCAATCCCGCAGGCATCCACCCGCATCACTGCATCCCGCACGCGACCATGGCCGGGAATGGCCAGATCCGGCGCGATCTCGGCCAGCGGCACCAACACGAAGGCACGCTCGTGCAGGTAGGGATGCGGCACCTGCAGACCCGGCTCATCCAGTACCTGCGCGCCATACAGCAGCAGGTCCAGATCCAGTGCCCGCGGTCCCCAGTGCACGGCTGGATCGCGCACGCGACCGAAATGCCGCTCCAGCTCCAGCATCGCCCGCAGCAATCCGGAGGCCGGCAGGCGCGTTTCCACCGACGCCACCGCGTTGACGAACGGCGGCTGATCCTCGTTGCCCCAGGCCGGCGTGGCATACAGGCGCGACGCCTGGCAGCGCCGCGTGTCAGGAAGCGCGTCCAGTGCGGCAATCGCCGCACGGACGGTCGCGGCCGCGTCGCCAAGATTGGCGCCCAGGCCGATCCAGGCCAGCGTCATGGCTTACTCGCCAGCGCTGCCGGCCGTGGCACCGGAGCGCCGACGGCGGCGCCGGCGCTTGCGCGGTGCGCCCTCATCCTCGTCGCCCGGTTCGGCATGCATCGCATCCAGCGCCGATTCCAGCTCGCGGCCCGGTTGCACCTGCGCCTCACGCCAGAACGCCACATCTGCCTCGTGTTCGGCCGACGCGACCTGGCGCAGCGTCAGGAAATCGAACGCTGCACGGAAGCGCGGGTGGGTGAGCGTGCGGAACACGCGCTTGCGCTGGCGCGAGCCGAAACGCGACTGCAACAGCCAGATCTCCTGCATCGGCAGCGAGAAACGGCGCGGCAGCGCGATGGTGCTCAGCTGCTGCACCGTCACGCGGTCGGCAGCACGACGCTGCGCTTCTTCCGGCGCCACGCCCTGCTTGAGCAGGGTGGCCTGCGCCCGGCAGAACGCCGGCCACAGCAGCAGCGCGAACAGGAACGCGGGCGAGACAGGCTCATCGTTGGCAACGCGTGCATCGGTATTGGCCAGGCCCTCGACCAGCATGCGGCGCAGTGCACCGGTGCGGTTCGCCTTCAGCGCCCTGCCACTTTCAGGGAACAGGACGTCGAGCAGGCCGTAGCGCTCCAGGCCTTCGAAACTGGCAACACCGTGGCCGGACAGGAACAGCTTCAGCACTTCCTCGAACAGCCGCGCGGGCGCGGCTTCGTTCAGCAGGCCTGCCAGGTGCGGGATCGGCGCGGCGGTGCCCTCTTCGATCTGGAAGCCGAGCTTGGCCGCCAGGCGCACCGCGCGCAGCATGCGCACCGGGTCCTCGCGATAGCGCTGTTCGGGGTCGCCGATCAGCTTCATCAGGCGCGCCTGGACGTCTTCGAAACCGCCGACGTAGTCGCGCACCGAGAAATCCTCGATCGCGTAGTACAGGGCATTGCAGGTGAAGTCGCGGCGCACCGCGTCGTCTTCGATGCTGCCGTACACGTTGTCGCGCACGAGCATGCCGTTTTCCATTTCGCGGTCGCCGCTGCCGTCATCGACGTTGGCGCGGAAGGTGGCGACTTCGATGATCTCGCGGCCGAACACCACATGGGCCAGGCGGAATCGGCGGCCGATCAGGCGGCAGTTGCGGAACAGCTGTTTGACCTGTTCGGGCGTGGCATCGGTGGCCACGTCGAAATCCTTGGGTTGGCCATTGACCAGCAGGTCGCGCACCGCGCCGCCGACAAGGTAGGCGCCGAAGCCGGCATCGCGCAGGCGATAAAGCACGCGCAGGGCGTTCGGGCTGATGTCCTTGCGGGAAATGGTGTGCTGGTCGCGCGGGATGACGCGCAGGCTGAACGGTGATGGAGCAGGAGAAATGATGTTGGCGCTTCCGGTTGAAGTTTCGGGATTGCCCAATGGCATCGAGGTGCATATACTAGCGCTCCTGCCTCGGCAGCGACACATATACGCTCCCTTCGTCTAGTGGTTAGGACGTGGCCCTCTCAAGGCTAAAACAGGGGTTCGAGTCCCCTAGGGAGCGCCAGTCGCCACAGCAGGAACCGAAAAAGCCCGCCTCGTGCGGGCTTTTCTGTTTCCCGCGGTTTGCCTGTTGCGTCGAGCGGGTCGCCTCGGGGGCGAGCCGCCCCTGCTTGTCCTGGAGCGGCTGGCCTGCCGCCGCCACGGAACAGGAAGGCGCTGGAAACCAGGGCGGCGCCATCAGCCTTCCATCTGCTCCAGCTCCTTGCCCTTGGTCTCGCGGACGTAGCGGACGACGAAGAAGATCGAGAGGATCGCTGCAACCGTGTAGATGCCATAGGCACCGGCCAGGCCGATACCCGCCAGCAGCAGCGGGAAGGTCACGGTAATGGCGAAGTTCGACGTCCACTGCGCCGCACCGGCCACCGCGAGCGCCGGGCCGCGGATCTGGTTCGGGAACATCTCGCCCAGCATGACCCACATCACCGGGCCCCAGGACATGTTGAAGAACACCACATAGACGTTGGCCGCCACCAGCGCCAGCCGGCCCATGCCATCGGACAGGTGCAGGCGCCCTTCGACCAGGCTGCCGCTGGCGAATGCCACCACCATCAGCACCAGGGCAACCGACATGCCGACCGAACCGACCCACAACAGCGGCTTGCGCCCGATCCGATCGATCAGCATCACCGTCAACAGGCAGGCGCCGATGCTCAGCGCACCGGAAAGAACGTTGATCAGCAGCGCATCGCTTTCCGAGAAGCCGACGGCCTGCCACAGGACCGCGCCGTAGTAGAACACCACGTTGATGCCGACCAGCTGCTGGAACATCGCCAGGCCGATGCCCACCCAGATGATCGGGCGAAGCCTGCCGGTGCCCTTGTCCAGCAGGTCGCCGAAGCGCGGCTTGTGCTGGTCCTGGTCCAGGCTGGCCTCGATCTCCGCCTGTTTGGCGGCCGCCGCGGCGTCGCCGTACAGCCGCGACAGAACCGCCCTGGCCTGCGCCTGGCGCCCCTTCACCACCAGGAAGCGCGGGCTTTCCGGAATCACCAGCAGCAGCAACAGGAACAGCGCCGACGGCAGCGCCTGCATCCAGAACATCCAGCGCCAGGCCTCCTGCCCGAACCACAGGGGCTCGGTGGAGGTGCCTGCCGCACGGGCCAGCAGGTAGTTGCTGAGGAAAGCGGCGAACAGGCCGCAGATGATCGCCATCTGCTGCACCGTCGCCAGGCGGCCCCGGTAGCGTGCGGAAGCGACCTCGGCGATGTAGGCCGGCGACATCACGCTGGCCGCACCGACGGCGAAGCCGCCCAGCACGCGAGCGGTCACGAACAGCCAGGAGGCGTGCGCGGCGCCCGCACCCAGCGCCGACAGCAGGAACAGCACCGCCGCCACGATCAGCACGCCGCGTCGGCCCAGGCGGTCGCCCAGCCAGCCGGCGAGAAACGCGCCGATCGCGCAGCCCAGCAGCATCGAGGCAACTTCGAAGCCCAGGGCCGCCTCGCTGGAGTTGAAGGCCTGCCGCAGGCCATCAACCGTGCCGTTGATTACGCCACTGTCGAATCCGAACAGGAAGCCTCCCAAGGTGGCCACGCAGCTGATCAGGACGATGAACGCGGTGTTCTCTCCACCATCGGCGGCGGCAGGCTGAGCTGGGGACATGGGCATTCCAGGAGGGAGGACAGTCCGGCTGCCACGGCAGCCAGCAGCGCGCAGCCTCGCACAGGCGCCGCCCCATCGCCAATGGGCCGTGCCCTCGAGCCCGGCAGATCCCCCTTTTCAGGCCCGCGCCGACACCGGGGGGCAACCTGTTCTAGAATTGGCGGGTTCAGGAATCGATCCACCCCCAAGCCCATGCCCTTTGTCGTCACTGAAAACTGCATCAAGTGCAAGCACACCGATTGCGTGGAAGTGTGCCCCGTGGATTGCTTCCACGAAGGCCCGAACTTCCTGGTGATCGACCCGGATGAGTGCATCGACTGCACCCTCTGCGAGCCGGAGTGCCCGGTCAACGCGATCTTCCCCGAGGACGATGTCCCCGCCGGACAGGAGGGCTTCGTCGCCCTCAATGCCGAACTGGCCAAGGCCTGGCCGGTACTGACCGTGCGCAAGGACCCGCCGGCGGACGCCGGTGAGTGGGATGGCAAACCGGACAAACTGAAGCTGCTCGAGCGCTGAGGCGCCAGCACCCGCCGCCATGAAAAAGGGCGCCATGGGCGCCCTTTTCCTGTTCCGGCAATGCCAGACCCTGCCCGGCCGAACCCGGGCGCGTGGCCCGGTCCGCAGCTGCCGGCGGTTCCTTACTTCGCCAGCGCGGCCTTCAGTGCGGCAATCAGCTTCACCGGGGCCTCGGCGGTCGCCGGCAGACCACGCGGATCGACCGCAGAGACATAAGCGCCGGCATCGACGGCCACCACGCGCACCAGGAAGTTACTGCCTTCATAGGCCACGTCGTAGGAGCCCAGCAGCTGGGCACGGCTGGCGATGGTCACGCCCTGCACGCCTTCCAGCGCGGTGCCGACCTTGGCGAACGCCTCGTCCTTGCTGCCCGGAATGGTGAAACCGGTATTGCCCACGGCCGGGGCAGCCGGAGCGGCCACAGCAGCCGGGGCGGTGGTCGAGGCCAGCCTCGGCACCTGGTTCTCGCCCGACGCGGACGGCAGGTTCAGGTCCGGCGGCACTTCCAGCGGACGCATCTCCGGGGCCAGGGCGTAGTCGCCCTTGGCACCGCGCTTGAAGCAGCCGGTGGTGGTCACGACCGTGGTGAGGGCGATGAGCGCGAAGGACAGCACGCGGACGGCGGAAACGGATTGACGCATGTGGATCTCCTGGATCAGACCAAGACGGAAGGTCAGTGGCTGGAAAGGGCTTCAAGCGCGGCGATGTCGCCGGCCAGATGATCGGCTGCCGGATGATGCGCTGCCGACAGTGGCAGCAGCGGCAGGCGCAGGTCGTGGCCGATGCCGATGCGGCGCAGCAGCGCCTTGACCGGAATCGGGTTGGATTCGATACCGCAGAAATCGTGGTACGGCTGCAGGCGCGCGTCCCAGGATGCGGTGGCGTCATGGTCGTGGGCGGCAGCCAGCTCGCACATCCGGCGGTACGCACCAGGCAGCGCGTTGGAGCCGACCGAGATCAGCCCGTCGATGCCGGCCTGGATCGAGCGCGCAGCCGTGCCGTCGTCGCCACTGAGCACGGCGAAGCTGGAACTGCGCAGCGCCAGCAGGGCCTTCACGCGTCCGATGTCACCGACGGCCTCCTTGATGCCGACAATGTTCGGATGATCCGCCAGCTCGGCCACGGTCTCCGGCAGCATGTCGCATCCGGTGCGCCCGGGCACGTTGTACAGCACCACAGGCAACCCGCCGTGGTCGGCCACGGCCCGGTAGTGCGCGATCAGCCCGGCCTGCGTCGGACGCACGTAAGGCGGTGTCACCACCAGAGCGTGACTGGCACCCTGCGCGGCAGCGCGACGGGTCTGTTCGATGGTCTTGGCGGTGCCGGACAGGCCGGTACCGGCCAGGACCGGGATGCGTCCGCCGATGCGTTCGACCGCACTGGCCAGCAGCTGGTCGTACTCGGCATCGGACAGCGTCGCCGCTTCGCCGGTCGAGCCGGCGACGACAACGCCATGGACGCCACCTTCCAGTTGCAGATGCAGCAGGCGCTGCCAACCGTCGGGATCGAGGGCACCGTCGGCCCGGAACGGGGTCGCCAGCGCGGTGATGAGGCCGGAAAGGGACAAGGACGTGCTGCTCTTGGCTGGGAAGGGAAAACGCCCGCCACGAAAGGGCGGGGGCGACTTGAATGTTACTTGCGGCGCGAAAGCACGGGCAAGTATGCTGCACTCCGGTGGATCCCCGCCTCTGGCGGGCATTCAGACTCACGCATGCATTACCCGGAATCGCCTTGACCGACACCACCCCGCGCCCCGCGCCGAGCGAAAACCACCTCCTGATCAACGCCTATACGACGCATCCGGAGTCCCCACTGCTGTCCGTCACCCGACGCATTGCCGACAGCGGCTGCAATCTGGTGGACGCGCGCCTGGCCACGGTTGGCCGCGACGTATCGGTCACCGCGCTGGCCACCGGGTCGTGGGACTCGGTCGCCAAGCTGGAAGCGATGCTGACCCGGCTCGAGCGCGAGGAAGGCCTGAAACTGGTCTGGTACCGCACCGAGGCCAAGCAGGCGCAGTCCAATCTGCTGCCGTACATCGTTGAAGTGATCGCCGCTGACAAGCCGGGCATCCTGTTCCAGCTGGCCGACTTCTTCGACCGCCAGGGCATCACCATCGAGACCCTGCAGAGCACGCGCTATCGCGCCATGCAGACCGGTGCGGAAATGTTCAGCGCGCAGGTCACCATCGGCGTGCCGGCCAACATGCACATCGCCGCCCTGCGCGATGATTTCCTCGAATTCTGCGACCACCTGAACCTGGACGCGATCATGGATCCGATGAAGTTCTGATTTTTCGCGCGTTCGTCACGGGCACGCGGCGTTTCATGCAACTGTCGTAGAAATACCCCAGGCTCCGGAACCAAGGACCTCATGAACAACGGCGATACCCTGGACCGCACCACCCTCTCGCTCCCGCTGGCCCTGTCAGGCGGCGAACACACCACCCTCGGCGACCTCGCGGGCCAATGGCTGGTGCTGTACTTCTACCCCAAGGACAGCACCCCGGGGTGCACCACCGAAGGCATCGACTTCAACGCGCTGCTGCCGGAGTTCCGCAAGGCCGGCGCCACCGTACTCGGCGTCTCCCGTGACTCGGTGAAATCACACGACAACTTCTGTGCCAAACAGGGCTTCGCGTTCCCGCTGGTCAGCGATGGCGACGAAGCGCTGTGCAACGCCTTCGATGTGATCCGGATGAAGAACATGTACGGCAAGCAGGTACGTGGCATCGAGCGCAGCACCTTCCTGATTTCTCCCGACAGCCGCATCGCGCAGTCCTGGCGCAAGGTCAAGGTCGCCGGCCATGCCGACGCCGTGCTTGCCGAACTGAAGGCCGCCCAATCCAAGTGATTCCCATCGCCCACTTTGTCCGCCATCACCCTGCCCCGCAGGTCGTGGTGGTTTTTCCCTGCCCGTAACCAGGAATCGACGATGACCCGAGGCAAGCGCATCTACGTGCTGGATACCAACGTGCTGATGCACGATCCGACCGCGCTGTTCAAATTCGAGGAGCATGACGTCTACCTGCCGATGCAGGTGATCGAGGAGCTGGACAACGGCAAGAAGGGCACGTCCGAGGCAAGCCGCAACGCCCGCCAGGTCAGCCGCTTCCTCAACGAGCTGGTGCAGGCCTCCGGCCTGGACAATCTGGCCGACGGCATTCCGCTGCAGCGGCCACAGGGCCTGCAGCTGCGTGGCAAGCACAGCGCCGGCAAGCTGCGTTTCCAGACCAGTCATTTCGACGCCGGCAAGAGCTTCGGCAAGGTCATCCCGGACAATGCCATCCTCGGTGCCATCCTGGCGCTGAAGGAGCAGACCCCGGAGATCCCGGTGGTGTTCGTCTCCAAGGACATCAACCTGCGGATCAAGGCGGCCATCGCCGGCATCGTTTCGGAAGATTACGAAAACGACCGCGCACTGGACGATTTCAGCCTGCTCTACACCGGCGCCACCGAGCTGCCGGAGGATTTCTGGAAGCTCCATGGCGACGACCTGCGCAGCTGGAGCGACAAGGGCCGCACCCATTACGAGATCCTGGCCAGGGACGACGAGGAGTGGTACCCGAACCAGTACGTCTACCTGCCGGGCGAGGACGAGGTGGAGCTTCGCGTCAGCCGCGTGGTCGGCGATGGCAAGGTGGTGCTGTCGCTGGTTGATGATTTCCGCCACGGCAGCCATGCCGTGTGGGGCATCAGCGCGCGCAACCGCGAGCAGAACTTCGCGCTCAATGCACTGATGGATCCGGAGATCGACTTCGTCACCCTGCTCGGCACCGCCGGCACCGGCAAGACCCTGCTGGCACTGGCCGCGGGGCTGGCACAGACGATGGACCAGCAGCGCTACCGCGAGATCATCATGACCCGGGCCACCGTCAGCGTCGGCGAGGACATCGGCTTCCTGCCGGGCACCGAGGAAGAGAAGATGACACCGTGGATGGGCGCGCTGACCGACAACCTGGAAGTGCTCACGCACAACCAGGAAGGCGGAACCTGGGGACGCCAGGCAACCAACGATCTGCTGGCCAGCCGCATCAAGATCCGCTCGATGAACTTCATGCGCGGCCGCACCTTCCTGTCGCGCTATCTGATCCTGGACGAGGCGCAGAACCTCACCCCGAAGCAGATGAAGACGCTGATCACCCGTGCCGGTCCCGGCACCAAGATCGTCTGCCTGGGCAACGTCGAGCAGATCGACACCCCGTACCTGACCGAGACGACATCCGGCCTGACCTACGCGGTGGACCGCTTCAAGAACTGGCCGCACAGTGCGCACATCACCCTGCGCCGTGGCGAACGCTCGCGGCTGGCCGATTACGCTTCGGAGGTGCTGTGAACCGTTCTGCCCGCCTGCTGCTGCCGATGGCTGCGATCACCCTCGCAGCCGTCCTTGGTGCCTGCACCACCACCCGCGGGCCGGCCAGCGTGCCGACCGCCGAACGCACCGGCCAGTCGTGGGTGGTCACCCGGCCGATCGTCGCCGCGCAGGTGCTCGACACCTGCTCGCGGCACAGCCCGGGCCGGGATGCCGGCCGCGTCACCGGCTACTGGGCCCCCAGCCGGCAACAGGTGGACCAGCTGGAAGCCGCACTGCCTTCGCTGCAGGCGCAGGTGCCCGACGTACTGGACTTCGACCGCCAGTACGTCGGCATCGAAAGCGCTGGCAAGCGCCTGATCTACATCAATGCGTTCCGCCTGCCTGACGACAGCGGCATCAAGCCGGCGCGCGAGGCCATCCGCGTCTGCGATGGTGGCAAGCAGTTCTGGGGCGCGGTGTTCGACCCGGCCACCGGTGCGTTCAGCGAGCTGCAGTTCAACGGCGGTCTCGGCGGTCCCTGAGGGTCGCGCCGATGGGCATACGCCTTCCCACCTGGGTCTGGATCGGTGCCGTAGCGCTGTCGTGCGTGGCCGGCATGGTCAACGTGGTCGGCTTTCTGGGCTTCGAGCATCAGGCCGTCAGCCACATGACCGGTAGTACCAGCCAGCTCGGCATGGCACTGGCGCAGGGCGACTGGCGCGCGGTCGGGCACCTGTGGGGCCTGCTGATCGCTTTTTCGCTGGGTGCGATGCTCAGCGGGCTGCTGATCCAGGACAGCGCACTGCAGCTCGGCCGGCGCTATGGCGTCGCTCTGGCACTGGAATCGGCGCTGTTGCTGGCCGCCATTCCCTTGTTCAAGCAGCAGCAGATCTGGGGCGCGTTGTCGGCAGCGATGGCCTGCGGGTTGCAGAACGCGATGGCCACCACCTTCAGCGGCGCGGTGATACGGACCACCCACCTCAGCGGCATGTTCACCGATCTTGGCATCGGCCTGGGCCATCTGTTGCGCGGGCTGCCGCTGCAGGTGCGGCGGCTGACGCTCAGCGGACTGATCATCAGCGGCTTCCTGGCCGGTGGCGTGATGGGTGCGTGGCTGTTCCTGCGCTGGCAGTACGATGCCCTGCTTGCCCCCGCGCTGCTGACCGGCGCGACCGGGCTGGTCTATGTGCTGTACCAGCAATGGGTACGCTGGCGGTACTGAGCGTCGCCGCACGCACGCGCAGCATGAGGCGTCCGCCCCTGCCGGCAGCCCGTAGCCGGCACTACCCCCATCCCGGTGACCACGGCACAATCGCCGCATGAGCCCGACCACTCCCGTTTCCGCCCTCACCATCGCCGGCTCCGACTCCGGCGGAGGCGCCGGCATCCAGGCCGACCTGAAGGCCTTCGCCGCACACCGCGTGCATGGCCTCTCCGCGATCGCCGCACTGACCGCGCAGAACACCCGCGGTGTCACCGCCGTGCATGTGCCGCCAATCGAATTCCTGCGCGCGCAGCTCGACGCGTGCTTCGATGATTTCGACATCCACGCGGTGAAGCTGGGCATGCTGGCCAATGCCGAGGTGATCCACGCCGTGGCCGATGCGCTGCAGCGTCACCGGCCCGCACATGTGGTGCTGGATCCGGTGATGGTCGCCACCAGTGGTGCGCGCCTGCTGGAAGACAGCGCGCTGCAGGCAATGCGCGAGCGTCTGCTTCCGCTGGCCACGCTGGTCACTCCCAACACACCGGAGGCAGAACTGCTGGTGGGCCGCACGATCGGCGATGGAGACGACGCCGAGCGGGCTGCGTCGGCACTGCTGGATCTCGGGGCCGGCGCGGTGCTGCTCAAGGGCGGCCACCTGCACGAGGGCAACCGCGTGATCGATCGCTACTTCGATGGCGTCAGCAGCGAGGAATTCAGTCACGCGCGCTTGCCGCTGGATGCCCACGGCACCGGCTGCACACTGGCCTCGGCCATCGCCGCGCAGCTGTGCAATGGCCTGAGCCTGGCCAACGCCTGCGAAGCGTCGATCGACTACGTGGCACGCGGGCTGCAACTGGGCTACATGCCGGGGCGCAGCGATGTGCGCGTGCTGGATCATTTCGGCGCAGCGCCCCACGCATGAGCCTGCCATCACGGACACTGGCCGTGGAATGCGGCGACGGCCATCGCTTCGAGGTGATGGCCTGCGTACCCGAGCAGCCGCTGGCGCGGCTGCTATGGCTCCCCGCACTGGGCGTGGCCGCGCGCCACTACCTGCCACTGGCACAGGCCCTGGCTGCGAAAGGCATCGCGGTCTACCTGCACGAGTGGCGTGGCAACGGCAGCAGTTCACTGCGCCCTTCGCGCACGCAGGACTGGGGCTATCGTGAAGTGCTCGAGCAGGACCTGCCTGCCAGCCAGGCTTTGCTCGCCAACGCCGATGCCGGCGAAGGCGCGCTGCCCTGGATCATCGGTGGGCACAGCCTGGGTGGGCAGCTGGCCTGCGTGCATGCAGGACGGCAACCGCAGCACTTCGAGCACCTGTGGCTGGCCGCCAGTGGCACGCCGTTCTGGCGTACGTTTCCGCCTCCGCGCGGATGGCTTCTGCCGCTGGTGTACCGCTTCCTGCCCTGGATCGCCCGCCGCCAGGGCGTGCTGCACGGCCGGCGCCTGGGCTTTGGGGGCACCGAAGCACGCGGCCTGATTGCCGACTGGTCGCGGGTGGGCCTGAGCAACCATTACGCAGCCGCGGGCATGACCGAGGATCTCGATGCGCAGATGGCACGCGTGCATGGCAGCGCGCAGGCCGTGGTGATGGAACACGACTGGCTGGCACCGATCGGTTCGATGCAGGCGTTGCTGGATAAACTGCCGAATGTGGCATCACACCTGTATGTGATGTCCGACGGGGAACTGGGCACGCGTGCCGACCACTTCGCGTGGATGAAGGCGCCACAGGCGGTCGCCCACCAATTTTTCATTCAGCTGGATGAAAATCTTCACAAAAACGGTTGACGGTACGCGCCGACATCCGCATAATTCCGCTCCTGTCGCAGGGCGCCCGTAGCTCAGTTGGATAGAGTACCTGGCTACGAACCAGGCGGTCGGGAGTTCGAATCTCTCCGGGCGCACCACTCGACAGGTTTCCGGCATCCGCCGCTGGAAATGAAGTAAAATTTGATTGTGTACCGCGCGCCCGTAGCTCAGTTGGATAGAGTACCTGGCTACGAACCAGGCGGTCGGGAGTTCGAATCTCTCCGGGCGCACCATACACGATCAACACAACAGGTTTATGTGATTGGCGCCCGTAGCTCAGTTGGATAGAGTACCTGGCTACGAACCAGGCGGTCGGGAGTTCGAATCTCTCCGGGCGCACCATTACACCGAAACAGCAGGCCTCGGCCTGCTGTTTTTTTTATGTGTGTTCTTCGGCAGGGCTGCGCCCTGCACCCGCCGAAGCCAAAGCCGGAGCAACAGCAACAGCGCGCGTTCCGACACCACCCCCACCTTCGACAGGTTCACGCGGCTGTTGGTAGGTGTCGACCTTGGTCGACACATCTGTCAGATATCGAGTGAATTCATCCATGCATGGCGTGGATCTACCGTGTCGACCAAGGTCGACACCTACCAGAGCAGTACGCCGTTCCGACAGATAGCGGAAAACTGTCGAAGGCGGGGTGGGGGGGGGGGGGGGGGGGGGGGGGGGGGGGGGGGGGGGGCGCGCCCCCCCCCCCCCGGCGGGGGGGAGGGGCGCCCCCCCCCCCCCCCCCCCCCCCCCCCCCCCCCCCCACCGGAGGGGGGGGGGGTGGGGGGGGGCGGGGGGGGGGGGGCGCGCCGGCCGCCCCCCCCCCCCCCCCCCCGCGGGGGCGGTCGCCCCCCCCCCCCCCCCCCCCCCCCCCCCCCCCGTCCTGCCCCGGCAAACCCGCTTCGGCCGTGGCTGCTGCTGTTGCCGTGTTCCCGCCCGTAGCGGGTGCAGGGCGCAGCCCTGCCGCACACCTATCCCCCGGCCATTGCCTGCCACCACTGCGACAGCAACTCCGGCCTGCGCAGGCGCTCGCGCCACCAGCGCAATGCCGCGCCATCCTCACCGGTCCGCCAGGCCAACCAGAAGGTCTCCTCCGGCTTGTGTTCCTCGACCTCACGGATCACCAGTTCGCCTCGTGCCACCGCCGCGCGCGCGCACGGCTCGGGCAGAAAGCCGAAGCCCACGCCCTCGCATTGCAGTTTCAGCTTGCTGGCCATGTCGGGCACTGTCAGCATCTCCTGCCCCATCAGCAGGCCAACCGTCCGGGGCAGCAAGCGCCGCGCCGAATCGGACACCGCGATCGCACAGTGCTCGACCAGCTGCTCACGTCCCAGCACGCCCGGCACTGCCGCCAAGGGATGATCCGGGGCAACCGCGAACACGAACTCGACCGTACCCAACGGCTCGACCACGTAGCCACCACCGCTCGGCCCCTCGCCCGGCGCGCCCACCAGCAGATCGGCACGCCGGTCCAGCAGCGCCTCCCAGGTGCCGGACAGCGCCTCGCCGATCAAGCGCAGGCGGGTCGGCGCCTCAGCGCCGCGAAATGCGGCGATGTCCGGACCCAGCAGCCAGGTGGGAAACACCGAATCCACTGCCAGGGTCAGTTCGGTTTCCCAGCCGGAGGCCACCCGGCGCACCCGCAGTTCCAGTTCGCGGGCCGCACGGAGCAGATGCCGGCCCTCATCCAGCAGCGCGCGACCGGCCTCGGTCGGCTCCGCACGCGGGCCCACCCGGTCGAACAGCTGCACGCCAAGATCCTCTTCCAGCTTGGCCACGGTGTAGGAAATGGTGGACGGCACCTTGTGCAGGGCCTTGCCGGCACCCGCAAACGAACCGCGGCGATCGATGGCGTCCAGGATCTGCAGGGCTTCGAGGCTGAGCTTGAGCATTCGAATTTTTCGATGATGGCTTTCAAAACTATCCGTTTTTCAAAGCACCGGCGCAAGCGGATACTTCTCTCCAACAGGGAAAAACGGCGATCAATGCCCTGCCCCGCCCCATCGAAAACATCGAACAAGGAGATATCCCATGCTGCAGATCCGCAAGAGTGCTACCCGTGGCCTGGCCGAACATGGCTGGCTGTCCTCGCGCCACACCTTCTCGTTCGCCAACTACTACGATCCGCGCTATGTCAGCTTCGGTCCGCTGCGGGTGATCAACGAGGACAAGGTGATCGGCGGCCAGGGCTTCGGCACCCACAGCCACAGCAACATGGAGATCGTCTCCTACGTGCTGGGCGGCGCACTGGAACACAAGGACTCGATGGGCACCGGTTCGGTACTGCGCTACGGCGATGTGCAGTGCATGAGCGCCGGCAGCGGCGTCAGCCACAGCGAGTTCAACCACTCGGCCACCGAACCCGTGCATTTCCTGCAGATCTGGATCTTCCCGGACACGGAGAACATCACCCCGTCGTATGAGGAAACCCACTTCACGCCGGACAGCAAGCGCAACCAGCTGCGCCTGATCGCCTCGCCCGACGGTGCCGATGGTTCGCTGCGCATCCACCAGGATGCCCGCATCTTCGCCACCCTGCTCGACGGCAGCCACAAGCTGCACCACGCCCTGGGCAGCGGACGCGGTGCCTATGTGCAGGTCGCCCGTGGCCAGCTGCAGGTCAACGGCATCACCCTGGAAGCCGGTGATGCGCTGCAGATCAGCGACGAAGCGCAGCTGACGCTGGAGAACGGCAACGACGCCGAAGTGCTGGTGTTCGACCTGCCGCTGTGAAGTCACGCCCGCGGTGCCGACCGGTACCGCGGGCGACCTCTGGCCTCAACCGCCGACGGCGGCGCAGGCCTCCAGAATCAACGCAGTCACCTCGGCCGGTTTCGACGCCAGCGAAGCATGGCTCGCATCCAGTTGCAGAAGACGCCGGGGCTGGATCCGATCGGCCATCATCGCCTGGTTCTGGGGCGCAATCATCCGGTCCTGGCGCGACAGCTGGTACCAGCTCGGCCTGTGCTTCCACGCCGGATCGGTGATCGCGTCACCAAACGTGCTCGCCAGCGGCGCCTTCTGGGTCACCGCCATCACGCGGCCCTCGTCGGCGGTGAGGTCCTGGCAGAAGCTCTCGTGGAATCTGTCCGCGCGCAGCCACAGATAGCCGTCGCTGTCCGGGGCAAGGTTCGCTGCCGCCTCGGGCAGGTGTTGCTGGGTAATGCCACCCGCGCTCTCGCCCTCGTCGGGTGCGAATGCGGCGATGTAGACCAGGCCCTTGACGTTGGCCTCCCTGCCCGCCTGGGTGATCACTGCACCACCGTAGGAGTGGCCGACCAGCAGGACGGGGCCATCGATCTGGCGGATCATCTTCTGCGTGCGGCTGGCATCATCGGCCAGCGAGGTAAGGGGTAGTTCGACCGCCTGCACGCGGTCATGGCCGTTGCGATGCAGTTCCAGAATGACCTTGGCCCAGTGTGCGGCCCCGCCCCAGAAACCATGGACGAGGAGGATGGTCGGCGCAGTACTCATGGATGGATCTCCGGCAGCGGCCAGGCGGAATGCCGACCGTGAGCCCACTGTCGCCGCGCAGCGTTAAACAGCAGTGACGCCCTTGGCGCGCTGCAATCGTATGCATGTCGCCCCCCCTCCGTTGGCACTTGCCGAACGGCCGTGAAATCGCTTCCATGACGGTTCACTGGAGCTTCCTACCGCGCATGACGCCTTCTTCCCCACGTGCCCAGCAGCACGCCACCCGCGCCGCCTTCTTCATTCCCGGTTTCGCCACCGCCGCGTGGGCACCGATGGTGCCCTTCGCCAAGGCCCAAGCAGGGCTGTCCGACGCCGGTCTGGGCGCCGTGCTGCTGTGCCTCGGGCTGGGCTCACTGCTGGCCATGCCGCTGGCCGGTGCGCTGACCGGTCGCTTCGGCTGTCGTCGGCTGCTGGTGGTCACCTGTGCACTCGTGCTGCTGGCACTGCCGCTGCTGGCGGTGCCGCCTTCGCCCTTCGTGCTCGGTGCGGCCCTGTTCGTGTTCGGCGCGGGCGTGGGTGCGATGGACTGCACGATGAACATGCAGGCAGTGGCCGTCGAACGCGAAGCCGGCCGGGTGATGATGTCCGGCTTCCACGCCTTCTACAGCATCGGTGGCTTTGTCGGCGCCGGCTGCATGACCGGTCTGCTGATCCTGGGCACACCGCTCTGGCTGGCCGCGCTGCTCGCGGCGGCGGCACTGCTGCTGGTAGCTGTGCTGTCGGCACCGCACTGGCGTCCGCAACGGATCCTGCACGAAGGCCCCTTGCTGGCACTGCCACGTGGCGTGGTGCTGTTCATCGGCGTGCTGGCATTCGTGGTGTTTCTCGCCGAAGGCTCGATGCTGGACTGGAGCGCCGTGTTCCTGGCCGAGGTACGGCAGGTGCCTCGCGACCAGGCCGGCGCGGGCTTCGCGGTGTTCACTCTGGCGATGACAGCCATGCGCCTGTTCGGCGATGGCATCGTCGAGCGTCTCGGCCGCACCCGCACCCTTGTCATCGGCGGCATCACCGCTGCGGCCGGCTTTGCCGTGGCCACCCTGGTGCCATCGTTGCCGGTTGCCCTTGCGGGCCATGCGCTGGTCGGCCTGGGCTGCGCCAACATCGTGCCGGCACTGTTCTCGATGGCTGGACAGCAGCGCGCGATGCCCGAGAACATCGCCATCACGGCGGTCACCACACTCGGCTATGCCGGCATTCTCGCCGGCCCGGCCGCGATCGGCGCACTGGCCCATGCCAGCAGCCTGGGCTTCGCGTTCCTCTGCGTGGCGGCACTGCTGATCGGTGTCGCGCTGTCGGCGCCGGCACTAGCGCGCCGGCTGTCCTGACGATGCATCAACCGCGTGCCGGCTCCGCTGCCGGCACATCGTGCACCAGCCACTCGGCCTGTGCCGGCAGCTGCGGCGCCGGGCAGGTGGACGGGGGGTGCCGTTCGTCGCGCGCCATCCAGTCGTCGACCACACCGGCCAACAGATCCAGCCGCAGCGGCAGGGTGATATGGTCCTCGCCGCGCATCTCGATGTAGTGCGCCCGCGGGTTGGCCTGCGCGAGTTCGCGCCCCTGGCTCACAGGAATGTGCTGGTCGCCCTGCCCGTGCAGCAGCAGCACGCAGGCGCGCGTGTCGGCCAGCGCGCGAGCCACATCCACATGGTCAAGATCGACATCGATGCGGCGGCTGGCCGCAGCAATCACCTGGTCGATGTCCTGTCCGCCATAACGCCACCGCGCATATGAGGCCACGGCCTGTGCCTTCCACCCTTCCGGCTGCAGCGCCATCAGGTGCGGAATCATCGTGCGGATGGCTACGCCGGCATTGGCGAACGACTCCATCGCGACGACGCCGGCAACCTGGTCACCGAGCTTTTCAGCGGTGAACACCGCCGTCGCCGCGCCATAGGACACGCCGAACAGATACAGGGGCCCGGTGACTTCGCCGCGTGCGCGCAGCTCAGCGATCACATCGACCACGTCGTCCGATTCGTAGGTGCCATAGCCGGAGGGTCCAGCCCCGGACTGACCGTGGTTGCGCAGGTCGAGCGTGACCACGCGATAGCCCGATCCGGCCAGCTGCAATGACCACGGCAGCATCGAATCGCCGTTCATCATCCAGCCGTGCAGGAGCACCACGGTGCCACGCGGCGCCTGTGCCCGGAACGGCTGCGGCACCGACAGGCTGAGTCCGGTGTCCAGCGGCAGGCCATTCTCGTGCCGCTGCGGCAGATAGCGATAGCGGGCGCCGTAGTCGCCCGGATCGAACACGCGCCAGAAGATCGGCACGCCATCACGGCCCGGCGCGAAACCATGGCGATTGGGAATCCCGGCAATGGCCGCAGCGATGCGCGGCTGGTCAAGCAGCGTCGACACGCCGCCCGGCGCGACCAGGCGGTCGGCGAGCGAGGTGGATGCGGCATTCATCGAGGAAGAGCATGCAGCCAGCCACAGGCCGGCGCACGCCAGCAACAGCAGCAGCAGGCGCTTCATGGGCGATCAGGGAAGAAATGCGGCAGCGTGGCAGCCTAGCGGGCACCGCGCTTGCCATCTATCGCGGTTCGATGACGGCTTGATGACAGCGCAGCATCGATTCAGCTTGGTGCAGGGCGCCTCCCGCGCCGCGGGTGCAATGAAGGCTGCATCTGCACGTCACCGTCACGTCACTGCCGCTGCCGACACTCCGGGGCTTCCCCCACTCGTGAAGGTCCGGTTTCGATGCCAACGCATGCGCGTATTCCCCGTATCTCGTTGCTTGCCCTGCTGATCGCGCCCACACTGGACGCCCTCGCCGAAGCACCGCAGGGAGAGGGTGACACGACACGTCGCAGCGACGCCCGCACGCTGGACCAGGTCCAGGTGATCGGCCAGGCAACCAGTTACGCCAAGACTGCGGTGCGCACGGAAACACTGAACCGGCAGCTGGTGATGAGCAGCGTCAACGACGCGCTCAACGAAGTGCCCGGCGTGGTCGTCAGCGAGGCCGATGCCACCGGTTCGTCGGTGTGGGGCACGCAGATCAGCATGCGCGGCTTCGTCACCAACCGCGATACGCAGCAGATCGGCACCACCATCGATGGCCTGCCCAATGGTGGCTCGGGCTACGGCGGTGGCTCCCTGGCCAATCGCTACATCGACACCCTGGACCTGGAAACGGTGGAGGTCAGCCAGGGCACGGCTGACATCTCCTCGCGCTCGAACGAGGCGCTGGGCGGCACCCTGAACTTCCTCACCGGCGATCCGCTGCAGGACAGCCGGCTGCGCTTCGTCGTCGGTGCCGGTGACAATGAAGCGCGCAAGTACTACGTGCGCTATGACACCGGCGTGCTTGGCGGCCACACCCGTGCCTGGGTCAGTGCATCCTCGGCGCGCGTGCACGATTGGATCGACGGCAGCGGCCGCACCCGCAACGACCATATCGCCGGCAAGTTCGTCACCGAACTGGACCGCTGGACACTCACCGGCTATCTGTCCTACAACGATGCCGACGAACCGGAGTACACCAGCGTTTCGCCACAGGGATTCGCCACCAATCCGGACCGCGACAACCTGGTCGGCACCCTGACCGGCATTCCCTATCTGGACCAGAACTTCCGTTCCGGTTCCCGTGCCCTGCGCGAGAACACCTTCGGTTACCTGCGCGCGGCCTTTGACGGTGGCAACGGCTTCAAGGCCTCGATGGCGGCCTACGGTCATCGCATGCAGGGTCGCGGCGACTGGCTGCCGCCGTACCTGGCGCAGGTCAGCGACGATGGCAGCGGTCGCCCCGAGTCGGAGTACACCGGCGGCAGCACCGTGTACGGCGGCAGCAACCGGGGCCAGATCTACTTCGTCAATCCCGATGGCAGCGCCGCCCAGCGTCTGGCCACCTGCACGCCGCGGCTGGGCTTCACGGCCGAGTATGATCCGGGCTGCTACGCCGGCAATGTGCTCGGCGCCCAGTCCTACCGCCACACCCACTACGACAACGACCGCATGGGCGTCACTGCCGACGTCGAGTGGCGGCAGACCTTCGGCAGCATCGACAACACGGTCCGCGGTGGCCTGTGGGTGGAAAAGCTGGACCGCTCCGCACGCCGCGACTGGCACCGGCTGCTCAACGTCGGGCAGGACATCGCCTTCGATCACCAGCCGTACTGGGTCCAGTTCGAAGACCGGTACAAGGTCGATGAGCAGATGTACTACATCGAGGACGTGGCCCGCTTCGGTCCCTTCAGCGCGCGCCTGGGCGTGAAGCAGTTCTTCGTGGACCAGTCCCGCCGGCGTGTGATCGGCGCCGCCGAGAACGTCACGTCCGATTCAAAGTCCGATCCGCTGCTGTCCACCGGCTTCACCTGGGCACCCGGTGTTCAGGGCATGGAACTGTTCGCAGGCTTCTCGCAGAACTTCGCGGCCATCCCCTCCGGCGTACTGGGCGAGACCGATCCGCAGCGCTTCCGCAACGTCGAGCCGGAGACCGCCGACAACATCGAACTCGGCATGCGCATCAGCCGCTGGCCGTTGACCGCCTCGGTCACCCTGTACAACATCAAGTTCGACAACCGCATCGTCTACCTGCCGGCCGGTTTCGTCAGCGGCATCGATTACCTGGGCGAGACCGACGGCGTCTACGAGAACTTCGGGGGCGTGGAGAGCAATGGCCTGGAAGCGGCGCTCGGATACGGCTGGGACAACGGCTGGCGGATCAACGCGGCCTATACCTACAACCGCTCGAAGTACCTCGGCAGCGGCGATTCCGCGCGTGACGCCCAGCTGGGCATCGTCGATGGCGCCAAGGTGATCGGCCAGCCCGAGCAGATCCTGGTGGTCTCGGCTGACTGGCAGGGCGAGAACTGGAACTTCGGCCTGTCAGGTCGCTACCTGGGAACGCGCTACCTCGATGCTGCCAACGCCAGCAGACTGCCCTCGGCCACGGTGTTCAATGCCAACATCGGCTTCGATCTGCAGGGCCTGTCGCCACGCCTGAAGGGCATGGGTGCGAACCTGGTGGTGAGCAATCTCACCGA
Source organism: Stenotrophomonas sp. STEN008 (assembly GCF_056760435.1). Lineage (NCBI taxonomy): Bacteria > Pseudomonadati > Pseudomonadota > Gammaproteobacteria > Lysobacterales > Lysobacteraceae > Stenotrophomonas > Stenotrophomonas sp. STEN008. The sequence continues at coordinate 114,533 of NZ_JBRRET010000006.1, forward strand.
CAAGCGGTATCTTGCAGGTGTCGACGGCCGCGACAGCGCCTTCATCGGCGCTCCGCGCACCGTCGGCATCTCCTTCCGTGTGGACCTGTGAGTGAACCCGTGACCGATATCGGCCGTCGCCGACTGTTGCAGGCCGGCCTTGCCGCCGGCCTTTCACCGCTGCTGCCGAGCATCGCCCGGGCCGCCGCGATCGCCCCCGATGCACGCACCCGCAGCCTGCAGGACCTGCAGCACATCGTGGTGTTCATGCAGGAGAACCGCTCGTTCGATCACTACTTCGGCACCCTGCCGGGCGTGCGCGGATTCGGTGATCGTTTCGTGGCCCCCGCCGCCCCCCTGGCGGGCGGTGGCGCTGCGCGCACCCTGTGGCTGCAACCCGATGCCAGCGGCAGCCGGGCGATCGCACCGTTCCCGCTGGATACCGCCGCGCACTTCGGCTACATGCGCGTCGAAGGCACGCCGCACACCTGGCCTGACGCGCAGCGTGCCTGGGACCATGGGCGCATGGGGCAGTGGCCCAAGGCCAAGCAGAATCACTCCATGGGCTACTTCCAGCGCAGCGACCTGCCCTTCCAGTTCGCACTCGCCGATGCCTTCACCGTCTGCGATGCCTATCACTGCGCGATCCAGGCCGGCACCAACCCGAACCGGGTGTTCCTGTGGACCGGCCACAACGATCCCTTTGCCCGCGCCGGCGGCCCGGTGATCGCCAACTCCCACGACAACTTCCCGGAGCACGGCGGCCATCCGGCGTCCTACCAGTGGACCAGCTACGTCGAGCAGCTGCAGCAGGCAGGGGTGTCCTGGCAGATCTACCAGGACATGGCCGACAACTTCACCGACAACCCGCTGGCCGGATTCGAGACCTTCCGGCAGGCGTACCGCGCTGCACCGGGCCACGATCCACAACTTCGCGCACGCGGGGTCAGCACGCGCGGGCTGGCACAGCTGCGCCAGGATGTGGTCGACGGGCAGTTGCCACAGGTCAGCTTCATCATCGCCGACGCTGCCGGCAGCGAACATCCCGGCCCCTCCAGCCCGGCGCAGGGCGCGGCCTACACCGCGCGCGTGCTCGACGCGCTGACCGCTGACCCGGAGGTCTGGAGTCGTACCGCCCTGCTGTTGATGTTCGACGAGAACGACGGCTTCTTCGACCACGTGCCGCCGCCCGCCCCGCCTTCACCGCTGGAGGATGGCTGGGCCGGCGCATCGTCGGTCGGCACCGAAGGCGAATACCATCGGCATCCTGCGCCTGGCGACGAGAAGTACGACGCCGCCGAGCTGCGTGGCCGCCCCTATGGACTGGGCCCACGCGTGCCGTTGTATGTGATCTCGCCCTGGAGCCGGGGCGGCTGGGTCGATTCGCAGGTGTATGACCACACCTCGGTACTGCGCCTGATCGAACGCCGCTTCGGTGTGCCAGCACCGGGCATCTCACCGTGGCGGCGCGCGATCTGTGGCGATCTGACCCACACGTTCGATTTCGCCCAGCGCGATACCCGCCCCTTCGTGCAAGCGTTGCCTGACGTCGATGCGGTGGCCGCGCGCGCGGCGGCCCTGCCGGGCCGGACCGTGCCTGCACTGCCGCAGGGGCTGCACCCTGCACGCCAGGAAGCCGGGGTGAGACCGGCACGCGCCCTGCCCTATCGGCCGCAGGCCCGGATCACCGCATTGGCCGCCGGAAGCATCCATCTGCAGCTGGGCTGCGAAGGAGCGGCAGCGGTACTGCATGTCTACGACCGGCTGCGCCTGGACGCGATTCCGAGGCGCTACACGCTGGTGCCGGGCACGCCCGTGCAGGCGCGCTGGCCGCTTGCTGCCGATGGCCGCTTCGACCTGTGGCTGCTGGGCCCCAATGGATTCCATCGCCACTTCCGCGGCGATGCCACCTCCCCGATGTTGCTGGCGGACGTGGAGCGCGCCGATGGTCAGCTTCGCCTGCTTCTGCGTAACCCGGGCAATGAACCCTGCCGGGTCCGCGTGCAGGGAGGCGCCTATGCCGGGCACATGCCCGACCAGACGCTGGACATCCCCGCGCGCTCGGAAACATCGCTGGCCTGGGATGCAGCCCCCACCGCAGGGTGGTACGACCTGCATGTCAGCGCAGGAAGCGGTGCGCTGCGCCTGGCAGGGCGTGTAGAGGATGGCCGCCCCGGCACCAGCGATCCGGCGATGGGCAGTGAACCCTTGCGGTTCCAGCACGATTGAGGTCGAGGACGAAACCCGGCAGGCCGCGTCCTGCCCCATCGAAACCGACCGAATCGGGACTGCGCGTCATTGATCTGCGATGCAGCAGTCCGCGTACACCTGCGTCGCCCGCTCGCGCGCAGCCTCGCGCTGTGCAGGGCTCAACTTCGCCTGCAACTCCTGCAGGCTCCTCGCCGGCATATGTGCCGGATTTGCCTTGGCAGCGGCCAAGGCATATGCATAGGCATTCACGCCATCGTAGGCGGTGATTCTTCCCTTGTCGTACGCGCTGGACAGGTGACTGACCGCATCGAGGCTTCCCGTTGCCGCAGCATCATGGAGATGGCGCATCGCACTCTCCCGCCATCTGACCAGGGATTCCGGATTCGCAAGCCACTCCGACGGAGGGCCGATGACGGTCTCGGGATCGGCCGCGTAAAGCAGCTTGGCTTCGATTGAACCCTGCGAGGCGGCCCTGGCAAGCCATGCTCCATGATAGAAGGCAGGCGCAGCTACCAGGGACGCACACTCGCCCAGACGACGCTCATCATTGACCAACGAGGCAGGATCCGGCGTCATGCCTGCATTACGAAGGAAATCGAATGACGCGACCGGATCATGCTTGATCAGGTTCCTGCACTCGCGCACCGTCAACTCCATCAGATAGCTCGCATCCGCATCACCGGCGTCGGAACGCTGCTTCATCACCCTCATGTACTCAAGCGCATCGCCCGGCGGCCGCCGCTCACGGTTGCCGGCAATCTCGTATGCCTTCGGACCTACCCGGCGGAAGACCTGGGGATTCGGCGGCTGCGGACCTGTTCGCGCAGCGGCACGATGCTGCTTTGAGGGCACGGGTGCGACGTCAGTGCGGCCTTGCGTGTGAGGCGCGTGCGCCGCAATCGCCTGCGGCATGGAATCCGCGCGGCCCCACAGGACATAACCGCCGGTCAACACGACAACTGCCACGCCGCCCACGATCAGAGCGCGCTTCAAGGAAATCTGCATCCGCACTTCCCGTCCCATCGATCGCCGATCCGTCGGCGTACCGGCTCAGCACATCAGAACCTGCAATCCAAGTCCAGCAATCAGCGCAGACTCGATTCCTGCAGGTGATGGGCAACGTGCTGCACGGGAGAATTCCGGCCACAAAAAAGCCCCTGTCTCCAGGGGCTTTTCTGAGTATCTGGCGGAGTGAGAGGGATTCGAACCCTCGATAGAGCTTTTGACCCTATACTCCCTTAGCAGGGGAGCCCCTTCGGCCACTCGGGCATCACTCCGGGGATTTCACCGCAGGGGGTGCGTCGCACCTCAGCGGGGCGTGAATCATAACGTTAATCACGCGCGAAGGTAAAGCCTTATTCCGCAGAATTTTCACCACCGGCGCTGCCGGCTTCGTCACCACGCTGGATGCGCTGGTAGATCTCTTCGCGATGCACAGCGACGTCCTTCGGCGCAGTGATGCCGATACGTACCTGGTTACCCTTGACGCCGAGCACGGTGACGCTCACCGAGTCACCGATCATCAAGGTTTCGCCGACGCGGCGAGTCAGGATCAACATTTTTGTAAGTCTCCATGGAACCGTGTGGAAGGGTATCCCCCACCGGCTTGACGCTTCGTCAAGAAGCGCTACCACGACAAAGGGAAAAGATTCGCAATGGTACCGTCAGCCGTCCCGCTCCTACAAGAAGGGGGACGGCAGGCTTCATCACAGGCGGGGGCTGACCCATTCGACGACGGCAGCCAGTGCAGTGGCAAGGGCGGGCCCGTCCTCGCCACCACCCTGGGCGAGGTCCGGGCGTCCGCCGCCCTTGCCCCCGATCTGACCGGCGATATGCGACAACAGTTCCCCTGCCTTGACCCGGCCCGTTGCACTGCCGTTCACGCCGGCGACCAGGGCGGCCTTGCCGTCCTGGGCACCTGCCAGCACGATCACCGCGTCTCCCAGCTGCTGCTTCAGGCGGTCCACGGCATCGCGCAGCGCCTTGGCGTCGAAGCCCTCCAGGCGGGCCGCCAGCACCTTCACGCCCGCGACCTCGACCGCCTGGCTGGAAAGGTCGGCGGTCGCACCCGCGGCAACCTTGGCCTTCACCGCTTCCAGTTCACGTTCCAGCTGCTTCTGGCGCTGGCCAAGCGCCCGGATCTTCTCGACCACGTCGGCAGCACTGCCACCCAGCAGCTCGGCCGCCTCGGACAACCGCGCCTCTTCGGCATCGACGTAATCCAGGGCGCCCTGACCGGTGACCGCTTCGATGCGACGCACGCCCGCGGAGACACCGCCTTCCGAGGTGATCTTGAACAGGCCGATATCACCGGTGCGCTTGACGTGGGTGCCACCACACAGTTCGGTGGAATAGTCGCCCATTTTCAGTACCCGGACCTGTTCGCCGTACTTCTCTCCGAACAGTGCCATGGCGCCGAAATCGAGTGCTTCCTGCATGCCCATGGAGTGCACTTCGGCAACATTGTTGGCACGCACCTGCTGATTGACCTTGCGCTCGATCACGGCCAGTTCTTCGGCACTGATCGGCTGGAAATGCGAGAAATCGAAACGCAGGCGGTCCGGCGCCACCAGCGAGCCCTTCTGCTGCACGTGCGTGCCCAGCACTTCGCGCAGGGCCGCGTGCAGCAGGTGGGTGGCCGAGTGGTTGAGGATGGTGGCGCCGCGGCGCTCACTGTCGACCTCGCCAGCCAGCACATCGCCCACCTTCAGGTCGCCTTCGGTCAGGGTACCGACATGGCCGTGGAACTGGCCCGCGAACTTCTGGGTGTCTTCCACCGCCAGCCGCACGCCGTTGCCGGTCATTACGCCGGTATCGCCGACCTGGCCGCCGGACTCGGCATAGAACGGCGTCTGGTTGGTGATGACGATGACGGCATCGCCGGCACTGGCCGACTGTACCGGACGCCCCTCCTTGAGCAGCGCCAGCACGGTCAGGTCACTGGCCTGCAGGCGGTCGTAGCCCAGGAACACGGTCGGGGTGAGCGTCGCCACCAGCTCGGCCGGCAGGGTCACGCCACCGCCGAACTTGCCCGCGGCACGCGCGGTCTCGCGCTGCTGTTCCATCGCCGCATCGAACCCGGCGATATCGACCGTCAGGTCACGCTCGCGGGCGATGTCCTGGGTCAGGTCCAGGGGGAAGCCATAGGTGTCGTAAAGGCGGAAGGCGTCACTACCCGGGATCACGCCATTGCCGGCCCTCGCCGCAACGTCTTCGAAGATTTTCATGCCGGCGTCGAGCGTCTCGGCGAACCGCTCCTCCTCAGCCTGCAGCGCGCGGGTCACGGTGTCCGCTGCCGCCGGCAGCTCCGGATAGGCCTCGCCCATCTGTGCAACCAGCGTCGGCACCAGCTTGCTGAAGAACGGCTGGCGCACACCCAGCATCCAACCATGGCGCAGCGCGCGGCGGATGATACGGCGCAGCACATAGCCCCGTCCTTCGTTGGACGGCAGGACGCCATCGACGATCAGGAACGAGCAGGCACGGATGTGGTCGGCAATCACGCGCAGCGACTTGTTCTCCAGGTCGGAGGTACCGGTCAGCTCGGCGGCCTTGCGGATCAGAGCCTGGAACAGGTCGATCTCGTAGTTCGTGTGGACATGCTGCAGGATCGCCGCAAGACGTTCCAGGCCCATACCGGTATCCACGCACGGCGCCGGCAGCGGCACCAGAGTGCCGTCCGGCTGGCGGTCGAACTGCATGAACACCAGATTCCAGATCTCGATGAAGCGGTCGCCATCCTCATCCGGCGACCCCGGAGGACCGCCGGCAATGTGGTCGCCGTGGTCGTAGAAAATCTCGGTGCACGGACCACACGGGCCGGTGTCGGCCATCTGCCAGAAGTTGTCCGAAGCGAACGGCGCGCCCTTGTTGTCGCCGATACGCACGATGCGCTCTTCCGGCACCCCCACCATGTCGCGCCACAGTTCGTAGGCTTCGTCGTCGGTCTGGTAGACAGTCACCAGCAGGCGCTCGGCAGGCAGCTTCCAGACCTGGGTCAGCAGCTCCCACGCCCACGCGATCGCGTCCTTCTTGAAGTAGTCACCAAACGACCAGTTGCCCAGCATTTCAAAGAAGGTGTGATGGCGGGCGGTGTAGCCAACCTGGTCAAGATCGTTGTGCTTGCCACCCGCGCGCAGGCAGCGCTGGACATCGGCCGCGCGCACGTAGCTGCGCTTCTCGGCACCGAGGAACACGTCCTTGAACTGCACCATGCCGGAGTTGGTGAACAGCAGGGTCGGATCGTTGCCAGGCACCAGCGGTGCCGACGGCACGATGGTATGGCCTTTGCCCTTGAAGAATTCAAGGAAATCGCTGCGGATCTGGGAGGTCGTGAATTTGGCGGGTGCGTTCATTGGGGGCTGGCAGTCTGCGGGCCGGCGGACCCGGACCACCGGCCGCCTGGGCCAGGGTCGCGACGGACCGCCGAAAACCTAAAGGGTATCAGGCCCGGCGCCGCCAGTCTCAATCGTCAGGGTCGTAGCGGGTCGCACGGCGGATGCTGTCACCGTCGAAGCCCCGCCGCGCCAGCAGATCCGCCGCTTTGCGGCGCTGCGCCAGGTCCTGTGGGCCGGCCTCGCCAAAGCGGCGGCGGACCAGATCACGGGCGTTCTCCTGCCAGTCGCCCTCGTAGCTGTCCATCGCTGCGGCAATCGCGGCACTGTCCAGCCCATGGGTCCCCAGTTCGGCACGCACATGGATGGGGCCGTAACCGGTGTTGGCCCGCATGCGTACCAGGTTCTCGGCAAACCGGGTGTCGTCCTGCCACCCCGCCTCGGTCAGCTTGGCGACCGCTGCCTGCGCGGCTTCGTCTTCGATACCCCGCGCCGTCAGTTTGCGGGTCAATTCCTTGCGTGAATGCTCCCGGCGGACCAGCAGGCCAAGTGCCCGCTGCACCGGAGTCTGCTCGCGGGGCCGGCGCTTTCGGCCTGTCGAGGTAGGTTCGTCGCTCTCGGACATCAATCCCTCCAGGGGTGGCGCCGTCCCTGGCACCCTGCCCATCCTGGGCGGTTCGAACCTGCGGGGTAGAGCGACGTCACTGACGGCGTCACCCTACCCCACAGCAAGACTTACTCGTCGTCGCCTTCGTCGTCGCCTTCCTCGCGGGCGGCCTCGGACGGCTGGAATTTCTCGCGCAGCTCGGCTTCGAGCTTGGCGGCGACGGTCGGGTTGTCACGCAGATAACCGCGGGCGTTGTCCTTGCCCTGGCCGATGCGCTCTTCGCCATAGCTGTACCAGGCACCGGCCTTCTCGACCAGCTTGGCATCCACGCCCATGTCGATCAGTTCGCCTTCACGGCTGATGCCTTCGCCATACAGGATCTCGGTGATTACCTGCTTGAACGGCGGGGCCAGCTTGTTCTTGACGACCTTGATCTTGGTCTGGTTACCGATGATTTCATCGCCCTTCTTGATGGCACCGATGCGGCGGATGTCCAGGCGGACCGAGGCATAGAACTTCAGCGCGTTGCCACCCGTGGTGGTCTCCGGGCTCTGGCCCGGCATCATCACGCCGATCTTCATGCGCAGCTGGTTGATGAAGATCACCAGCGTGTTCGAGCGCTTGATGTTGCCGGTCAGCTTACGCAGCGCCTGGCTCATCAGGCGGGCCTGCAGACCCGGCAACTGGTCGCCCATCTCGCCCTCGATTTCGGCCTTCGGGGTCAATGCCGCGACCGAGTCGATCACCAGGATGTCCACCGAGCCGGAACGGACCAGCATGTCGGCGATTTCCAATGCCTGTTCACCGGTATCGGGCTGCGACAGCAGCAGGTCGTCCACGTTCACGCCAAGCTTGGCGGCATAGATCGGGTCGAGAGCGTGCTCGGCATCGATGAAGGCAGCGGTGCCTCCCATCTTCTGGCATTCGGCGATGGCCTGCAGCGTCAGCGTGGTCTTGCCCGAGGACTCCGGTCCATAGATTTCCACCACGCGGCCCTTCGGCAGACCCCCGATGCCCAAAGCGATGTCGAGCATCAGCGAACCGGTCGGGATGGCTTCGACGGGCTCGACCACACGGTCGCCCATGCGCATCACCGAGCCCTTGCCGAACTGCTTTTCGATCTGGCCCAGAGCAGCAGCCAATGCGCGCTTCTTGTTCTCGTCCATCGTATTGGTCCTTGCAGAGGTCATTTCGTTGGGGGTGCTGTCTTTGGGGGTCTTCTTTGCCATGGGTTCACTTTAAGGCGGACGTATCGCACAGGCTGAGATTCTGCCCGGCGCTCTGAAAAGAATTATCGGACATCCGTACCAACCTCGGTGGAACCAGAGAATCGCCACAAAAGACCGCGGGGTAACGCACCTTCGAACGCTTCAGCGATTCGGCCGCAACAGGCCGCAGTACAGGCCTTCGATCGAAAAGTCCTGGTCGGGAAGCACTTCGATCGGCTTGTAATCGGGGTTCCGGGGCAACAGCCGGATACGGTCCTTCGCGATCTTCAGCAGCTTGACGGTGATCTCATCATCGATGCGCGCCACCACGATCTGCCCCGAATGGGCGTCTCGGGTGCGGTGCACGCCAATCAGGTCACCATCGAAGATGCCTTCGTCGATCATCGAGTCACCCTGCACCTTCAGCAGGTAATCCGGCGCGGGCGAAAAGAACACCCGGTCCAGCACCACGAAATCGTCCGAGCCGATATCCGCACCGATAGGGAGGCCGGCGGCGACCCGGCCGAGTACCGGCAGCCGCAGCACGCTGTCGGGCAGCCCGGGCTCGGCCAGGATCTCCACGGGGGGAGCCTGCACCAGGCGGATGCCCCGGGCCTGGCCGGGAATGCGGCGGATCGCTCCCGCCTGCTCCAGCGCCTCCAGGTGGTACTGGGCCGCGCGTACGCCCTTGAAGCCGAACGCACGTGCGATTTCCGTCTGCGACGGCGGGGCGCCTTCGCTCTCGATACGCTCGGCGATCAACTGCAGGATCGCCTGCTGGGTGTCAGTCAGGTCCATGGTTAGTAGTATTACTACTAACTGCGGGAACTGCAAGTGCCGGACACGACAGGGCGAAGCGTGCCGGGCGATACCGCAGCGAACGACACTCAGTCGTGCCTGCCACTTCTCCAGATGGAGAACAGGATCCAGACGCCGCAGATACCGGCCCCGACGAATCCGGAAACCCCGAGCGCCAGCAGCCAGCGGCTGGAGACCCCACCGACGCTGTGCATGACGATCGATGAGCCGATGATCAGCGCTGCAGTCACGATGCCCATCACCATGCGATTGGCCGCACGGTTCACCTGCTCGCCAAAGCCCTGCAGCGCACTGGTCTCGACCTTCAGCTGCAGGCGCCCGCGGCGCGCCGCCTGCACCAGCTTGCGCAGATCGCGCGGCAGATCGCCGGCGAAGTCGATCATTCCCAACAGGCTGCGCCGGCCGCGTTTGAGCAGTGCGCGCGGCGCGTAGCGCTGCAGTACCACCCGCTCCAGGAAGGGGCGTGCGGCACTGGCCATGTCGAAGTCCGGGTCGAGCTGCCGGCCCATGCCTTCCAGGGTGAGGAACGCCTTGATCATCAGGGCGAGGTCGGCCGGGAGGGTCAGGCTGTAGCTGCGCAGCAACTGGGTGATGTCGCCCAGCATCAGGCCGATGCGCAGATCCTTCAGCGGCACGCCACGGTACTGGTCGACGAACTGGCTGATGTCGTGCTGCAGCCGGTTCTCATCTACCTCCACGCCCCCGGCCCAGTCCAGCAGGACGTCGGCCACCCCCTGCGGATCCTGTTCGACCAGCCCGTGCAGCAGTTGCGCAACCTGGAAGCGACGCACTTCGGACAGTGCCCCGACCATGCCGAAGTCGATCACGCCGATGCGGCCGTCACGCAGATAGATGATGTTGCCCGGGTGTGGATCGGCGTGGAAGCTGCCGTCCTCGAGCACCATCTTCAATACGATGTTGGCACCACGCCGCGCCAGTTCACGACGGTCCAGCCCTGCTGCGTCCACGCCGGCAAGATCGCGGCCCGGAATGCCGTCCACGAAGTCCTGCACGTTCAGGCTTTCGCAGGTCCACTGCCAATGCACGCCGGGAACAAGGATGTCGTCGCGACCTTCAAAGTTGCGTGCGATGCGCTCCGCGTTGCGGCATTCGGCCGCGAAATCGAGTTCGCGCCGCAGCGATACGGTGAACTGCTGCACCACCTCTGCCGGCCGGTAACGGCGCAGATCCGGAAGACGCGCCTCGACGATTTCGGCCAGCCGTGCCAGCAGGCGCAGGTCGGCTTCGACCACGTCACGGATGCCGGGACGACGCACCTTCAGCACCACTTCGCGGCCGTCCAGCAGGCGCGCGCGATGGGCCTGCGCCAGCGAGGCCGCCGCCATCGGTGTTTCGTCGAGGAAGGCGAATACCTGCTGCGGAGGCGCGCCCAGATCGGCCTCCAGCTGCGCGCGGATCTGCGCATAAGGAAGGGCCGGCACCGCATTCTGGAGTTCGGAAAGCTCGGCGATCCACTCCGGCGGCAGCAGATCGACACGGGTCGCCAGCACCTGTCCGAGTTTGACGAACGTCGGACCGAGGTCCTGCAGGGCGCTGCGCACCCGCACCGGCGCGGTCATCCGCAGCAGATGCTGGCGGTCCTCGTTCCAGTGCAGCAGGCGCCCGGCACGCTCCAGCACCGTGGCCAGGCCGATCCGGCGCACCACGTCGCCGAAGCCATAACGGATCAGGACCGCTGCAATTTCCTGCAGCCTCCCCAGGTCACGGACGGTGCCCAGCGTTTCCCACATCATGCGTGCTCCGGACGATTACCGCAGCAGCATGTCACAGCTGGGCGTCGATACCGTGCAATGCCGCAGCGACGGTTTGCCTGCGGATGGCTTCGCGGTCGCCATCGAACTGGAACAGTTCCGCCCGGGCGTATCCGCCGCGGCGCTTCCAGCCGATCCAGACGCTGCCGACCGGCTTGTCCGGGCTGCCGCCACCAGGACCGGCAATGCCGGTAACCGCCACCGCGATGCCGGCACCGGAGTTGATCAGGGCGCCGGACACCATCTCCAGCACCGTTTCGCGGCTCACCGCACCGAACTGCTCCAGCGTCTGCGCACGTACCCCCAGCAGGCGCTGCTTGGCTTCGTAGCTGTAGACCACCATGCCGCAGTCGAAGAACGCCGAGGAACCGGCGATGTCAGTCATGGTCTTGGCGATCCAGCCGCCACTGCAGCTTTCAGCCGTCACAAGCTGCAGCGAGGCCTGCTGCAGGCGCTGCCCGAGTGCGGCAGCTTGGGCGTTGAGGTCGGCGTCGGTAGGGATGGACATCGAGATGACAGTGGGGTGAAGAACCCGCCTGTTGTACCGCAGATCGCAGACGCGTGTCGCGTCCCGGCCGGTACGCGCCCGACTACGCAGCGGCGCGCACCGGGATTTTGCGGCGCTATCTCACCATTCCGGCAGCTTCTCCGGCAGCAGGGCGCGGATCGGCCCGCCATCAATGCCCGCCGCAAGTTTTTCGGCTTCGGCAATCGGAAGATCGACCTGCAGCAGCCAGCCCTCCTCGTCTGCCTGCTCGCTGCGGATCACTTCCAGCTGATGCAGGCGCGCGCGCAGGCGGCCCGCATCCGGCGGCAGGCGCAGCTCCCCGGTCACATGCTGCAACCCCAGGCGCTTGCCCAGCACCGTCTGCAACAGCTCCAGGCCCTGCCCGTCACGCGCGGAGATCCAGACCCTCTCGCGGCGCGACTCGTCCGGCACGCCATCCTGACCATCGTGGCGCACTTCGGCGCCCTCGATACGGTCGATCTTGTTGAACACCAGCAGCTGCGGCAGATCACCCGCACCGACCGCAGCCAGCACCTCGTCGACCTGGGCGATGCGCTCCTCGCGGTGCGGATCGGCCGCATCGACCACGTGCAGCAGGAAATCGGCCTCGCGGGCCTCGGACAGGGTCGAGCGGAACGCGGCCACCAGGTCGTGCGGCAGGTCGCGGACGAAGCCGACGGTGTCGGCCAGCACGACGTTGCCACCCGGCACAGCGATGCGGCGCACCGTCGGGTCCAGGGTCGCGAACAGCTGGTCGGCCGCATAGGCCTCGGCGCCGGTCATCGCGTTGAACAGGGTCGACTTGCCGGCATTGGTGTAACCCACCAGGGCCACACGTGGCAGTTCGCTGCGCACGCGCGCACGGCGCATCTGGGTGCGCTGGACTTCGACCTTCTCCAGCCGCTTCTGCAACTGCTCCACCCGCTTCTGCAGCAGACGGCGGTCGGTTTCCAGCTGGGTTTCACCCGGGCCGCGCAGGCCGATCGAACCACCGCGCTGGCGCTCCAGATGGGTCCAGCCGCGCACCAGCCGCGTCGCAAGGTGACGCAGCTGCGCCAGCTCGACCTGCAGCTTGCCTTCGTGGCTGTGAGCGCGCTGCGCGAAGATGTCCAGGATCAAGCCGGTACGGTCGATCACCCGGCGCTCCAGAAAGCGTTCCAGGTTGCGTTCCTGGCCGGGGCTCAGCGCATGGTTGACCAGCACCAGATCGGCGCCGGTGGCGTCGGCTGCTGCCTTGATCTCATCCAGCTTGCCGCTGCCGATCAGGGTCGAGGGATTGGGACGGTCCAGGCGCGCGGTGATCGTGGCAGCGATGCTGGCCCCTGCCGAGCGGGCCAGATCACCGAACTCTTCCAGCACGTCGTCTTCCAGCTTGCCGAAGTGCGGCTGGATCAGCAGGGCATGTTCACCCTTTTTCGAGCGGTCAAACATTCACCGCTCCGGTCTTACTCGTCTGCTTCATCACCTGCCTGACCACCTTCACCCGACTGCACATAACCACCGCCCGGCCCAACCTTCACATTGCGTGCCGGCACCACGGTGGAGATCGCATGCTTGTAGACCATCTGGCTGACCGTATTGCGCAGCAGGACCACGAACTGATCGAACGACTCGATCGTGCCCTGCAGCTTGATGCCGTTGACCAGGTACACCGAAACCGGCACGCGTTCGCGCCGCAGTGCATTCAAGAAAGGATCCTGCAGCGATTGCCCCTTGGACATTGCTCACTCCTGATTATTGTTCTTATTGGGTTGCCGGCGGCCGCCGCGGCCCCCGAGCCGCCCGCCGGACAGTGATGTTACACGGCTGGCGGCGGTTCAGCGTGCGACGAAGGTCGACACCGCGTCGGCCAGCCGCTCGTGGTCGATATGGGGGTCGAACCAGCGCGCGTCAAGCTCACCGCGCAGCCAGGTCAGCTGCCGCTTGGCCAGCTGGCGGGTGGCGAAGATCGCCTTGTCGCGGAAGCCGCCGGCATCGATCCGGCCGTCCAGATGCTCCCAAGCCTGGCGGTACCCGACCGCACGCACCGCCGGCAGGTCCAGCGGTGCCGCGACAGCGGCCATTTCCGGCATCGCGCGCAGATCGCGCACTTCGTCGAGGAAGCCCTGGGCCAGCATGGCATCGAAGCGGGCCTCGATCCGCCGGTGCAGGATTGCCCGGTCGCGCGGCGCCAGGACCAGCTTCAGGGTGCGTACCGGCAGCGGCGCCACGCCGGGCCGGCGCTGCCACTCGCTGATCGGCGTTCCCGTCAGTCGATAGACCTCCAGCGCCCGCTGGATCCGCTGTGGGTCTGTCGCATGGATGCGGGCAGCAGCGGCGGGGTCCACATTCGCCAGTTCGGCATGCAACGCGGCCCAACCGCGCTCGGCGGCCTCGGCTGCCAGCGTGGCGCGCAGGGCCGGGTCGGCCTCCGGCATGGGCGACAGTCCCTTCAGCAGGGCGCGGAAGTACAGGCCGGTGCCCCCGGCCAGGATCGGCATCCGTCCACGCGCAACGATGTCGGCGACGACGCGGCCGGCGTCGGCGGCGAACTCCGCCGCTGAGTAGGTCTGCCACGGATCACGCAGGTCCAGCAGGTGATGCGGCGCCTGTGCGCGCTCGGAAACGTCGGGCTTGGCCGAACCGATATCCAGATGGCGATAGACCAGCGCCGAGTCAACGCTGACGATCTCGCCATCCAGCTGCCGGGCCAGGGCGATCGCGGTGGCCGTCTTGCCACTGGCGGTCGGCCCCATCACGGCAATCGCCAGCGGCCGCCGGTCAACGCCCATCAGTCTTCGTCCGGCCAGCTGATCGTCGGCCGGGTGTCATCGCGTGGCGCCGGCACGGCGTCCACTGCCTGCCAGATCTTCAGTGCATCGACGGTGGCGGCGACGTCATGTACACGCACGATACGCGCACCGCGCTGCACGGCAATCAGGTGCGCGGCCACCGACGCCGCCACCCGCTCGGCCGGCGCTTCACGCCCGGTCAGCTCGCCAAGGCTGCGCTTGCGCGACAGGCCCGCCAGCATCGGCACACCCAGTTCCAGAAAACGCTCCGAACGCGCCAACAGGGTCATGTTGTGCGTGGTGTTCTTGCCGAAGCCGAAACCCGGATCGATGACCAGATGCTTCTTCGCGATGCCGGCCATCTCGGCGGCGAACAGGCGCTGCACGAGAAACCCGTGGACTTCGGCAACGACGTCGTCGTAGTGCGGATCGGCCTGCATGTTGCCCGGCTCGCCCTGCATGTGCATCAGCACCACCGGCACGTTGGCCGCAGCGGCCGCTTCCAGCGCGCCGTCCTGGCGCAGGCCGAAGATGTCGTTGATCATGCCGGCGCCGGCGGCCACCGCCGCGCGCATCACCTCAGGCTTGAAGGTATCGATGCTGATCGGCACGGAGGTACGCGCCGCAAGCTGCTCGATGACCGGAACGACTCGCCGGAGCTCTTCATCCACCGATACCGGTGCAGCGCCGGGACGGGTCGATTCACCCCCGATGTCGAGCAGGTCGGCGCCCTCTTCCACCAGCTTCAGGCCATGCGCGACCGCGGCCTCCGTGGTGTCATGGTGCCCGCCGTCAGAGAACGAATCCGGGGTGACGTTGACGATGCCCATGACCCGGGCACGGTCCAGGCGCAGGATGCGACCGGCGCAGTCGAGCTGGGGCGAGGTATCGAACATGGGCAATCCTGCAGGGACAACGGCGGGTAGTTTAGTTCGGCAGGGCTGCGCCCTGCACCCGCAGAGGCCAGAGCGACAACAACAGCCAGAGCAACGGCTGGTTTGCTGATGAAAGGCGGGGCCGGTCCGGTTGCAGGGCGTCAGCCCTGCCGACACCCCTCAACGGCGGCGGCGCTTGCGGTCCACGTACAGGGTCCTGGCAATGCTCAGCACGATGCCCACCGCAATACCCACCACGCAGCCCAGCAGCAGATTGTCGGCCCCCAGGCCCACACCCACGCCGACCACGGTGGCGATGACCATCTCGACGGTGTGGGAAATCGGTTCGGGCTTCGGGGCGGACATGCGGGCTCCAGCGTCAGATCGGTTCTTCGGGGTGGGCCGAGGGCCCGGAAACGACGAAGCCGGGTTGCCCCGGCCTCGTCTGATGTCACGTGCAGCGGGCCGTCAGTGCGATTCGGCCGGGCCGGCGATCGGCGGCAGCGGGCGAGCATCACCGCCCTTGTCGTTGCTGCCACCGTCCTTGTTCGACTTGTTCCAGCCCGCCGGCGGCGGCGGCTCGCGACCTTCCATGATGGCATCGATCTGCGGCGCGTCGATGGTCTCGTACTGCAGCAACAGCTGCGACATCGTGTGCAGCTTGTCGATGTTGTCGGTCAGCAACTGGGTGGTGCGGGCGTAGGCCTTGTCGAGGATGTTGCGCACTTCCTCGTCGATGCGGCGCGCGGTGTCGTTGGACACGCTCTTGTGCTGCGTCACCGAGCGGCCCAGGAAGACTTCGTCGTCCTCCTCGCCATAGGCGATCGGACCGAGTTCTTCGGACAGGCCCCACTTGGTGACCATGTTGCGGGCCATCTTGGTGGCGCGCTCGATGTCGTTGGACGCACCCGTGGTGACCTTGTCGGTGCCGAAGATCAGCTCTTCGGCGACGCGGCCGCCGTACAGCGAGCACAGCTGCGACTGGATCGCCACGCGGTTCATCGAGTACTTGTCGCCCTCAGGCAGGTACATGGTCACACCCAGGGCGCGGCCGCGCGGAATGATCGTGACCTTGTAGACCGGGTCGTGCTCGGGCACCAGGCGGCCGACGATGGCATGGCCGGCTTCGTGGTAGGCGGTGAGGGTCTTCTCCTCCTCGCTCATGGCCATCGAACGGCGCTCGGCACCCATCAGGATCTTGTCACGGGCACGGTCGAAGTGGTCCATGCGGACTTCCTTCTCGTTGCCACGCGCAGCAAACAAGGCTGCCTCGTTGCAGAGGTTGGCCAGGTCCGCGCCGGAGAAGCCCGGGGTACCGCGTGCGATCACCAGCGGCTCGACGTCGTCGGCCAGCGGCAGCTTGCGCATGTGCACCTTCAGGATGTGCTCGCGGCCCTTCACGTCGGGCAGACCGACCACCACCTGGCGATCGAAGCGACCCGGGCGCAGCAGCGCCGGGTCCAGCACGTCCGGACGGTTGGTCGCGGCGATCACGATCACGCCTTCGCCACCCTCGAAGCCATCCATCTCGACCAGCAGCTGGTTCAGGGTCTGCTCGCGCTCGTCGTGACCGCCGCCCAGGCCGGCACCACGGTGACGGCCGACGGCATCGATCTCGTCGATGAAGATGATGCACGGGGCGTGCTTCTTGGCCTGCTCGAACATGTCACGCACGCGGCTGGCGCCGACACCGACGAACATTTCCACGAAGTCCGAACCGGAGATCGAGAAGAACGGCACCTTCGCCTCACCGGCGATGGCCTTGGCCAGCAGCGTCTTGCCGGTACCCGGCGGGCCGACCATCAGCACGCCACGCGGAATCTTGCCGCCCAGCTTGGTGAACTTGGACGGGTCGCGCAGGAAGTCGACCAGTTCGCCCACTTCCTCCTTGGCCTCGTCGCAGCCGGCGACATCGGCGAAGGTGACCTTGATCTGGTCCTCGCCCTGCAGCTTGGCGCGCGATTTGCCGAAGGACATCGCGCCCTTGGCGCCGCCGCCGCCGCCCTGCATCTGGCGCATGATGAACAGCCAGAAGCCGATGATCAGGATGACCGGCAGGAAATTCATCAGGATCGCGCCCAGGGAGATGCCGCTGGAGGGCTCCTCCTGCACGATCTCGACGTTCTTGGTGCGCAGCACGTTGATCAGGTCGCGATCGAACGGCGCGGTGATGGTGGACGACTGTCCACCCCGGGTGGTGTAGGTGATCTGGCTGGTGCCGCCGCGCATGTCGCCGCCGAAGGCGACCTTCTGCACGTTGCCGCTGTCCACCTGGTCCAGGAACTGCGAATAGGACGCACCCTGCGCACCGGCCCCGGAGGACTTGGGCGAGAAGCTCTGGAAGACCACCATCAGCACGACGGCGACGACCACCCATAGCAGGAGGTTCTTGGTCAAGTCGTTCATCCTCATTGGCTCCGGTGTTCCTCTCAGTGCGGGCGTTGCGTTGGGGTTGAAACTTACGTTGCGAGCTTACTTCATGTGGGCGCGTTTGCCCTGACCCAAGGCGTACACCTCGGGAGAGCGTTTGCGCGACGCTTCCGGCTTGCGGATGGAGACCTTGTCGTAGCGACGGCGCATTTCACGCACGTAGTCGTCAAAGCCCACACCCTGGAACAGCTTGATCAGGAACGCCCCGCCGGTCTTCAGGTGGTTGTCGGCGAAGTCCAGCGCCAGCTCCGCCAGATGCATCATCCGCGGCTGGTCGACCGCGTCCATGCCACTTTTATTGGGGGCCATGTCCGACAGCACAAGGTCCACCGGCTCGTCCCCGAGCATGGCTTCAAACTGAGATAGGACGGCTTCTTCCCTGAAGTCACCGTGAAGGAACTCCACACCCGCCAGCGGCGGCATCTCCAGGATGTCCAGCGCCAGCACGCGGCCGGTATCGCCCATCTGTCTCCGAACCTGCTGAGACCATCCGCCAGGGGCGGCACCGAGGTCCACCACGACCATGTTCCGCTTCAGCAGGCGGTCACGTTCAAGCAACTCTTCAAGCTTGTAGGCCGCCCGCGAGCGCATGCCTTCGGCCTGCGCCTTCTTCACGAAGGGGTCGGAGAAGTGTTCCTTGAGCCAGCGCTGGCTGCTTTTGCTGCGGGTTGCCATTGGAAATAGGGGCTGATGGGGCCGTCATGATACCCTGATCCCCCCATTCAACCGTCTTTTCCTGCATGTCCATCGCCCTGACCGCCTCCCAGACCCGTTTCCTGCGCGGCCAAGCCCACGACCTGAAGGCCCTGCTGCAGACCGGCGGCAAGGGAGTGACCCCGGCCTTCATCGCGGAGCTGAACGAAGTGCTGGAGCGCCACGAGCTGGTCAAGGTCAAGGTCGCAGCCGAGGACCGCGAGGCCCGGGACGCGATGATCGGCGAGATCGTCGAAGCCACCGACAGTGCGCTGGTGCAGCGCATCGGTCACGTTGCCGTGCTGTATCGCCCGAGCAGGGAGCAGCGCCAGATCGTGCTGCCGCGCGGCTGATCGCGCTACCGCCATGCAGCTGAACCACGAGCCGCCCGATTACGCCTACAGCCTGCGCGCTGCCGATGGCCGCTCGGCCAAGGTCAATGACACGGTGCTGGCCAGCAGCTTTCTGCTGACGCCGGACCAGCTGGTCGAACATTGGCCTGTCGCCGATGCGGCGGCGCTGACGGTGGCCGACCTGGAACCGGTGCTGGCACTGAGTCCTGCATTGATCGTGCTGGGAACCGGCGAGCGGCAGGTGTTTCCGTCGGCTGCGGTCATGGCCGCCTGCCTGTCGCGCGGGATCGGCCTGGAAGTGATGAACAACCCTGCCGCGGCGCGCACCTTCAACATCCTTGCCGGCGAAGGCCGCAAGGTGGCGGCCGCGTTCATCCTGGAAGGTTGAGGACCACCGCCGGGCATGGCCCGGCGCTACCTTGGTGCACGTACGCCGGGCATGGCCCGGCGCTACCGTACCTGCCTGCGCTAGCGCGCTGGCAGGTACTGCTGCGGATCGACCGGCTTGCCGTTGTAGCGGATTTCAAAGTGCAGCATGTCGCGATTCGCGCCGGTGCGCCCCATCTCGGCAATCTGCTCACCCGCCTTCACGCTCTGTCCCTCATTGACCAGGCGCTTGCGGTTGTGGCCGTAGGCCGACAGCCACTGGTCGCTGTGCTTGATGATGATCAGCTCGCCATAGCCGACCAGTCCGGCGCCCGAGTACACCACCACACCGTTGGCGGTGGCCTTGACGGCCTGCCCGCTGGTGCCGGCAATGTCGACGCCCTGCTTGGTTGCGTCGCCGGCCACGTAGCGGCCCACGATCGCGCCATCGGCTGGCCAGCGCCAGGCGATGTTGCTCTTCACCGGACCGGCCGGTGCCGTGGCCGGTGCCGTGCTGCCGCCGCTGCGCGGCGCGGTGACCACGGTGGTCGGTGCGCGGCCGCTGCTGGCCCCCGGCGGATACAGGCGGATGACCTGCCCCGGATAGATCGTCGACGGGTTGTCCAGGCTGTTCCACGCGATCAGATCGGCCGGGGTGATGTCGTGGATGCGGGCCAGCGCGTAGATCGTGTCGCCCTTGCGCACGACCACGGTCTGCCCCGGCTTGGCCACCGAAGTCTTGGGCGTAGTGACCGCCGCCCCGCCACCACTGCCATTGGGCCGCACCACCGTGGCAGTGCCACAGGCAGCCAGGCCGGAAACCAGCAGCACCAGCGCGCCGACGCGCACTCCCTTGCTCAGACGATCAGCACTCATGCGAACTTCGACCTCCATACAAGCCAGGCGATCAGCACCACCACCAACGCGGTGGCGATCCAGCCCAGCGGTTCAATCCAGCGACGCAGCGCCGCTTCGGCGCGCGCTCCACCGATGCGGATCACGGCAGCGAGCACATACACGCGCTTGCCGCGTCCGATCAGCATGCTCAGCAGGTACTGCGGCATCGGTACGCCGACGATACCCGATGCCCACGTGAAGACCTTCATCGGGATGGGCATGAAGCCGCCCAGGACCAGGAACGTGAACACCGCCCACGGCGATTCGGCCATCTTCTCCTGCACGGTGGTGATGCCCTGTTCGATTGCCGGCAACATGCCCAGCACTTCGAACAACGGCTTGATCGCCTCGAATGCGAAGTGACCCAGCGCATAGCCGACCACGGCACCGACCATCGAACCGGCCAGGCTGAGGGTCGCGAACCACCAGCCGCGCCGGGGTTGAGCCACGCACATCGGGGCCAGCATCACTTCCGGCATCACCGGAAAGATGATCGCCTCGAAAAAACTCAGCACCGTCAGGTAGGTCGGCGCGCGTTCGTGCGCCGCCCACTTCATCGCCCGCTCGTACAGCGGTCCGAAAATCTTCATGCAACCCTGCTCCGTGGATTCAATCCAGCATGCCAGACAGCAGCGGCACGAAGGTGACCGGTGCCAGCACGCGCTGTTCGACGCTGCCGTCGGCCCTGCGGTCCAGCTGCACCAGCGACTGTGCACTGGCACCGCCGACCGGCGCCACCAGCCGGCCACCTTCGGCCAGCTGCTCGATCAGTGCGTCGACCAGCGCCGGGGCCGCAGCTGTGACGACGATGGCATCGAACGGGCCGTGCTCGGCCCAGCCGACACGGCCGTCATCGTGCTTGGTGCGGATGTTCATGCCGAGTGCGCGGAACCGCTTGCGGGCCTGCCGCAGCAGGTCGCCGATGCGCTCCACGGTGTAGACCTCCAGACCCAGTGCACCAAGCACGGCGGCCTGGTAGCCGGAGCCCGTCCCCACCTCCAGCACCCGCTTGGGCGCCACCTGCACGACCGCTTCGGTCATCCGGGCCACCACCCAGGGTTGCGAGATGGTCTGGCCGTGGCCGATCGGCAGCGCGGTGTCTTCATAGGCCCGCGAGGCCAGGGCCTCGTCGATGAACAGATGGCGGGGCACCACCCGGATCGCGTTCAGCGTGGACTCGTCGACGATGCCGGCTTCGCGCAGGCGATCGACCAGACGATCGCGGACGCGCTGTGACGTCATGCCGATGCCGACGGCTTCCGGTTGCAGGCGAAGGCGTGGGCTCATGCCGGCTGGTCCAGCGCGGCGCTGAGACCGCCGACCCAGCTGGCCACTTTCTCAAGCGCCTGATAGCGGGTCAGATCCACCTGGATCGGGGTGATCGAGATATGCCCGGTACGCACCGCGTGGAAGTCGGTGCCGGGGCCGGAGTCCTGCTCGCGGCCCGCCGGACCGATCCAGTACACCTCGTTGCCGCGCGGATCCTTCTGCGGGATGCAGCCTTCGGCGCGATGGCGGTTGCCCAGCCGGGTGACTTCGAAACCCTTGACCTCGGTCCACGGCAGGTCGGGCACGTTGACGTTGAGGATGGTGTCCGCCGGCAGCGGGTCGGCCTTGAGGCGGGCGACGATTTCCACGGCGGCACGCGCCGCGGTCTCGAAGTGACGGGGATCGTGATTGCGGGTCACCAGGGACACCGCCACCGCGGGCAGGCCGAGGAAGCGCCCCTCCATCGCCGCCGAGACGGTTCCGGAATAGATCACGTCGTCACCCAGGTTGGCGGCGTTGTTGATGCCCGACACGACAATGTCGGGTTCGAACTCCAGCAGGCCGGTCAGCGCCAGATGCACGCAGTCGGTGGGCGTGCCGGCCACCGACACGGTGTAGTGATCGATGCGCTTGAGCCGGATGGGCAGGTCCAGGGTCAGTGAATTGCTGGCGCCTGAGCGATCGCGGTCGGGTGCGACCACCGTCACTTCGTGGCCGGCGTCACGCAGTACCGAGGCAAGCATCCGGATACCTGCGGCGTCGACGCCATCGTCGTTACTGACCAGAATTCGCATCTTCGATTTAACCGCTTGATTTTCCAAGAATTCGATTCCGTCACCGTGCGGTGTTGGCGGGACCGTCGTGCTTCCCTGCGGAAGCCGACGACCCTGCAGGGGCATCGTCTATTGTGCCGCATGCGAGCCGCAGGTCCTACCCTGCCGGCGGTCACGACTGGCCTCGCATTGCGATAGGCAGGCCCGCCTCACCGGTTTACCCTGTGCGCATGTCGCATCCAGAAGACGAAGACCCTGCCGCGCTCTTCCGCGCGGCCATCGGCGAAGTGACGCCGCTGCGCAAAGAGGCCGAACCCGCGCCGGCCGCTGCCCGGCCGAAGCCGCGCGCGCGCATGGCCGAACGCGACGAGGCCGAGGCCGCCGGCGAGTTCGCCCGGCTGTTGCGCGACAGCGCACCGCTGGAAGCCGGGGATGTGGCCAGCTACCGGCGCGACGCCCTTCCGCCGCGGCTGTTCCAGCGTCTCAAGCGCGGCCAGTACTCGGTGCAGGACGAGCTGGATCTGCATGGCGCGACCGCAGCGCAGGCCGAGGCCATGCTGCGTCAGTTCCTGCTGGAGGCGCACGCACATGAGTATGGCTGCGTGCGCATCATCCACGGCAAGGGACTGCAGTCCGACGGTGGTGCGCCGGTCCTGAAGAATCTGGTCGACCGGCTGCTGCGCCTGCGCAACGATGTGCTTGCCTTCCATTCGGCGCCGACCAGCCAGGGCGGAACCGGTGCCGTACTGGTGCTGCTGTCCCGGCGCTGATGCAATCCGCTCAGGACTGCGCGGCGTCCTCGACCGGTCCGAGCTCGTGCAGGACCGCGGTGGCGTAGCAGCCCGGCGGCAGCGCGAACGACAGCTCAAGCACATCTTCCGCCAGCCACTGGTGCTGCAGCAGCGCAGGACGCAGGCGCAACGCGCGGCGCTCCTGCTTCAGCCGTGCCTCTTCCAGTCCGGCACGCAGCGCCTTCGATTCCTCGTCGTCGAGCGCGCGCAGTTCGAGCTCGCGGGCTGCGCCGGTACTGCGCAGCTCGCCCTCTCCCCACAACGGCGCGCTGGGATGGATATCGAACCCGGCCAGCCGCGCTGCCAGTGCATCGGTGTAAGGCTCCGGACCAAACACGCTGCGGCTGCCATCCAGCATCCACACCTCACCGTCCAGCGGCTGGTCCCAGACACCCTGCTCCACGCGTGCGGCAAGCACGCGATTGAACAGTGCTGAACGCGCAGCCGACAGCAGCAGCGAGCGCTGGTCCTTGCGCATGCGGCGGCCACCGAACATCGCCAGCGCTGCCGGAACGTTGCCGCCATCGCGGCCGAAACGCTGCTCGCCGAACCAGTTCGGCAAACCACGATCGGCAATCTGCTGCAGGCGTTCGCTGATTGCGACCGCATCGCCGCGTACCTGGCGCAGCACCAGCCTGAAACGATTGCCGGCCAGCGCGCCACGCTGCAGCTTGCGGTTGTGCCAGGTTGCATCGAGCACTTCGATATCATCGCTGGCCAGCAGCGCCAGATCCGGCGCGACGCGCTTGGGCAGATGCACACTGAAGCGCTGGGTGGTGACCGCGTGGCGATCCTTCATCCCGGCATAGCTGACCGCCATCTCCGGCAAGCCAGCCCACTTGGCCAGCACCTTGGCCACATGCACGGTGTTGGCACCGCGCTTGCGGACATGCAGCAGCAGATGCTCGCCCTCGCCCGTGGCCTCAAAGGCCGGCAGCTCGTCGACCTGGAAATCCTCCGGCGTGGTGCGGATGCGCGCCTGCAGCAGCGGCGCACCGAACGCGAGCGGCAGCGGAATCATGCCGCCACCAGCAGGACCACAGCCTGTGCCGCGATGCCTTCACCGCGACCGGTGAAGCCAAGCTTCTCCGACGTGGTGGCCTTTACGCTGACCGCATCCAGTGGCAGCTGCAACAGTGCCGCGATGCATTCACGCATTGCCAGCGCATGCGGCCCGACCTTCGGTCGTTCACAGATCACGGTGACATCGGTGTTGCCGACGCACCAGCCACGCTCACGCAGGAGAGCGTCGCAGTGGCGGACGAAGTCGCTGCTGTCGGCCCCCTTCCAGCGATCATCGCTGGGCGGAAAGTGCTGGCCGATGTCGCCCAGCGCCAGCGCGCCGAGCATGGCGTCACACAGCGCGTGCAGGATCACGTCGCCATCGCTGTGCGCGAGCACACCGTGGCTGTGCGGCACGCGCACGCCTCCCAGCATGATGTGGTCACCCTCACCAAAGGCGTGGACGTCGTAGCCCTGGCCGATGCGGACGGGCGGGAACGGAGCAGTGCTCATGGATGCAACCCTTGCAGCAGGGCCGGGGGGGGCGGGGGGGGGCGGGCGGGGGGGGGGGGGAGGGTTGTGGGGGGGGGGGGGGGGGGGGGGGGGGGGGGGGGGGGGTTGGGGGGGGGGGGGGGGGGGGGGGGGGGCCGGCCCCCACCCCCTCACGCGGACTCAGCGATTCCAGCGACGCCCACAGCGGCGCGGATCGCCGACATCGCCACGTTCGACACTCTGGGGCGGCTCCAGCCGTGGCGCCGGCCGGCTGAGCACATAGCCGGCGCTGACCGCGAAGAACAGGCCCACGCCCAGCAGCAGCCGCCAGGAAGGGTGTGCGCCCCAGCAGAACAAGGCGAACCCCACCGCCATGCCAGCGCTGGCCAATGCCTTGCCCCGGCGCGACACCGCGCCCTGTTCCCGCCACAGTCGCAGCGGCGGGCCGTAGCGAGGATGTGCCAGCAGCCGTTGCTCGAACCGTGGCGAACTGCGCGCGAAGCAGCCCAGCGCCAGGATCAGGAAGATGGTGGTGGGCATCACCGGCAGCAACGCGCCGATCACCCCCAGCCCGACCATCATCCAGCCCAGCGCGAACCACAGCCAGCGCATCAGCGCATCGCCCGCAGGCAGAGCCCGGGCATCAGCCGAACTCGATTTCAACGTGGCCATGCACGCTACGGAACGCGGCATCGGCGGCATCGATCACCTGCTGTTCCTGCGCGGCGCTCAGGGGCACCGCATCCAACGCGGCGGTGAATTCCCGCCAGTGGCGGGCCGCGCCATCCGGGTGCGCAGCCAGGTGGCGGGCACCGAACCCTTGGTCCAGGCCAAGCCGCGCGGCCATCTTGTACAGCACCGTGCCCCCCAGGTTGGAGCCTTCGGCCACGTACAGCCACCCCAGCGCCACCGGCAACGGCAGGTCACCTGCCAACGGCGCCATGTCCGCGCCGGGGAGATCCTGCCCCAGGTCGTGCAGATCAGCTGCCACCTGCTGCAGACGCCGACGCCCGGCCAGCCCCGGCAGCAATGCGTCCAGCGCCGGGCTGGCGTACAGCCGGTCGATGCTGCGATGGAAGCGGTACTGCACGCGCAGGAAGCGGGCGAAGCTGCCGAGATCGGCAAAGATGTCACCGGCCATGATGCGCTTGTCCAGTGCGCCGTGGCTGTCGCGCGTGGCGGCCTTGAGGCGCAGGCTGCGGCTGTCTTCAGGAGCGATATGTGCGTTCATGGAGGGTACCTGGGAGAGAGGTCCTGCTGTAGACGTGTGGCGCAGGGCTTTCCCCAAGCCCGCTTGCGTCGATAATGCCCCTCCCTCTTTCCCGCCGGGAACCGATGATGATCACCACCGAACCGCGCATGACCAACCTGTTCCTGCAGCTGGGCCTGGATGCCAGCGCCGAGGGCATCGCCCGCTTCATCCGCGACCACCAGCTGGCTACCGGCGTGGCGGTGGCCGACGCGCCCTACTGGAACGATGGCCAGCGGCAGTTCCTGGCCGAATCGCTGCAGGCCGATGCGGCCTGGAGCACGGTGGTCGATGAATTGAACGAGTCGCTGCACGAAGATGCGGTGAAGGCAGCGACCGGGCTGTAAGCCCGCAGTCGCGGCAAGGCGGTGCGGACCAAGGTCCGCACCCACCGAAGGCGCTCTGCGCAGGTAATCAGTACCTCCAGGTGAACGCAAGGCGCGCGGTACGGCCCGGGGCGGGCATCACGCCCAGGGCGAGCGGATCGAGATAGTAACGATCCGTCACGTTGTCCACATTCGCCTCCACCGACAGCTGGTCGCTGAAGCGCCAGCTGGCGAACAGATCCACCAGGGTGGTGGGCCGGTACAGCTGCTGGATCGCCGAAAGGCCGACATTCCAGTCCTTGTCCAGTCTGCTGATCGGGCCGGCGTTGTGGATCACCCGGGTGCCGAAGGTCAGGCGCTCGTCGAACAGGCGCGATCCAGCCGTCAGGTTCACCATGTAGCGCGGCGGGTTCTGCGTATTGGTGTAGGAACCCTCGAAGCCACCGTCCACGCAGTTGGGCGTACTGGCCAGTTCATCATTGTTGCGCTGTGCACCGTACGCCCGGCGCTCGGCGGCGATGTCCGGGGCGCAGGTCTTGGCCTTGAAGTAGTAATGCGCGGACAGGTCGGCAAATACCTTGCCGCTGTCATAGCTGGACTGGAACTCCATGCCTGAGACCTTGAACTGGTCGACGTTGCGGATCAGGCCGGCCGACAGCGTGCGGTAGTCACGCGTGATCAGGTCATCAATGCGCGTATCGAAGTACGCCAGCTTCAGCGCCAGGCGATCGCCGGCGGTGAACAGGTCATGGTGGACGGTGCTGGCACCGATTTCCCAACTGCGCGCGCGCTCCGGCTTCAGCTCTCCGACGGGTTTGGCAGCGGTGAACAGGCCCAGTGTCGTCTCGAACAGGCTCGGAAGCTTGGTGCCCTCGGCGTACTTCACGTAGACCATCGTGTCCTCGCTGAAGCGATAGGCCACGCTGGCGGTGGGTGAGAAGGCACTGTCGCGGCGACGGATCGGCTGCGACCAGGTCCAGCTGACCGGCACCTCCAGGTCTTCCGGTGCATCAGCGTCGTAGAAGTTCCAGCCACCGATGTCAGCCACCGTGCCTTTCTTGTACGGCGAGGCCAACAGCGAGGCCTGGGTGAACGCACCATCGGCGTCCGGATACCAGTTCAGCAGCGCGATGCGCTTGGCGCGCCAGGAGGGCAGTGCCGGGTTGCCATCCAGCAGCTCGGTGTAGCGGTACTGTCCCTGCACTTCATAGGCATCGGGTGTGGCCAGACGATTGCGGTCATGCACGTCCACCCGGTTCCAGCGGCCACCGGCCATCAACTCCCAGTGTTCGTCGGGCTGCCACTTCAGCGACGCCACCGCACTGTACTCCTTGCGCTCAGCGTTGCGCAGGAAACGGTTGTTGACCAGATCATCCTGCTTGATCGGTGCGGAGCTGCCCGGTGCGATGTCCTCGTCGCTGTAGGACAGGCCGTAGTCGAGCGTGAACACGCCTGCACGGGTATCGAAGATCGAGGTGTTGCTGGCATCCAGGCCGAAGCGCTTCTGTCGCAGCGGATTGCGGTAGGCATCCTTGTAGCCCGGATCGCCGCTGAAACTCGGCGCGTCGTACCACTCGGTACGGCGGTCGAAGTACCACGGCGTGATGCCGGTCAGGCTGTTGTACATCACGCTGTCAGCATCGGTGTACCAGGCGTTGACGCGCAGATCGATCCGTTCGCTGTCTGGATCGAAGCGATAGCGCAGGCTGTAGCTGTCCATGTCGACGTGGCCGGGATCCCACTGTGGGATGCGATCCCGCTCAACGCGGATGATCTGCGAGGCCATGATCTCGCCGGCGCGGCCCTCATAGCGGCGATAGCCAGCTTCGAGGGTCTGCGCATCGTCGATGCGCCAGGTGCCCTTGAGCAGGGCCGACGTCGAGCGCGAGGAGGTGTTGAACACTTCGGTGCGCGGCGGATTCAACGGTGCCAGCGTGCGCCGGGTCTGCGGAAAGTCATCGTATCCGTGCCTGCCGGAGAAGTAGTTGCCGTTGTCGCGGTGGGCGTACGCCGCGACCAGATCGAAGCGGTCCCAGTGCCCGGCGGCGGCAACGTTGAAGAACTGGCTTCCGGTGGCGCTGCGGTCCGTCCGGGGCACCGCGCTGTAAGCCGGCACGCTGTTGGCGCTGGCGTTGGCCAACCCAGCGCGCACGCGGACGCCGACGTCGCGGCCCTCGCGCAGGATGTCACCCACGTTCAGCGTCTCCATCTCCACCACGCCGCCGATGCCGCCGGACGCGTTGGCCTGCAGGCTGGGGCCCTTGGTGATGGTCAGGCGTGAGATCAGGTCCGGATCAAGGTAGCTGCGCTGTGACTGGCCGGCGTAGCCTCGGTAGGTGTCCATGCTGGACTGCCCGCCATCGATGATGACGGGCACGCGGCTCTGGCCCTGGATGCCGCGGATGTTCACGTCGAAACCGTTGCCCACGCGCGGATCACCGGCGGTGACCCCGGCCACGCCCTTGACGATGTCGCCGTTGGATGTGCCACGGAAGCGCTCCAGCGTTGTGCGATCCAGCGTGGTGGTCGAGCCGACGCTGCGATAGGTGTCGAGCAGGCGCGCCTCGTCGCTGTCGATGCCTTCAGCGACGCGATCGCCGGCCACACGCAGCGGGCCGGTGATGGTCGGCGATTGCGCCTGCAGGGCGCCGGCCGCTGCCAGTGTCACTGCACCGTCGCCGACACGGCGCACGCCCATGCCACTGCCCTGCAGCAGCCGCGCCAGCGCCTCGTCTGCGGTGAGCGGGCCGCTGACCGCCTGCGACGTGACGCCGCTGGCCAACGCAGCCGGATAGACCACCTGTACGCCGGACTGCCGCATGTAGCTGCGCAACGCGCTGTCGAGCGGCTGCGCGGGAATGTCGAAGCGCTGCGCGGCTGCCTGCGGGTTGGCAGTATCCTGGGCCAGCGCAGGCGTTACTGCGCCGGCAATACCCGCGGCGAGCAGTGCGACACACAGTCGGGACGGGCGCGGAGTGCGGCCCGGACGTGGGGAATCGAACATGGAGAAACCTGTCAGGAAAGCGGAGCCGCAGGCGCGGCGTCATCCACGGCACGCGTGGACACGGCGACGTACGTGGCGGCTGCGGGTACGTTCGTGGAGTAAGACGAACGGCAGCGCCACAGCCCCAAGGGGGATCACTGCCGATCACGTCTCCACACGTGACACGGCGTCATCTGTGAACGATGACCACACCCATCGGCAGGCGGGTGATCCTCAGCCCCGTCGTCTCCGCGAGTGCATCCAGGGCCTGTTCGGGGCGATCGATACGCAGTGCGGCGCTCACGGCCGGCAAGGTCGAAAGGTCGCCCTGCACGAAGGTCGGACCAGCACGATAACGACCAAGCAGATGCACTGCATCGGCAACATTGGCCTGCTCCAGCAGCAGTTCGCCCTGGCGCCACGCACCCACGCTGTCGGCAGCGACATCGCTCAGGCGGACGACGCCGGACGCGGAACCGTACTGCGCACGCTGCCCCGCCTGCAGATAGGTCCAGCCACTGTCGGCCGGGGCGGCCACGCGCACCCTGCCCTGCCCGACCTGGGTTTCAACCGCTTCCTCGACCCGCGACACGGAGAATGCCGTGGAGATGTCTTCAACCACGCCGTTGCCTGCGGCCACGCTGAAGCGCCGCTGCGGATCGGCGACCACCTCGAACCAGGCGCGGCCACGCAGCAGATCGACCCGCCGAGTGCCCGCATCGAAGTGCACGGCGATCGCGCTGTCCGCGTCGAGCACCGCACGGCTGCCGTCGGGCAACTGCACATGCTGGACGCTCTGGCGGCTGCGGTGGTCCGCCTGCAGGCGCAGGGACGCCTCGGGCCAGACCATCAGCATCGCCAGGGCGGCAGCGGCAGCCGTCATCCAGCGCAGCCGCTGACGCCGGCGCCGCACCGCAGACGCGACAGCCGGTCGAGGGCCGAGGCTGCGCCACAGCGTGCGCTGCTGCTCGAAGGCGTGGCGATGGCCCGGTTGCGCCAGCCACTCTTCGAATTCGCACATGCCAGCATCGGTGATGTCGCCCGATGCCAGCCATGCGATCCAGCGCATGGCCTGTTCGACCACGACGTCTTCGCAGGCGGCGGGAGAAGAAGTGTTCGGCGGGCTCATTGGCTGGCGGACAGGAATACTCACGCGCGGGGAGAGGGAACTGGACCGCAGGTACAGTCCAGCCATCAAGACGTTTGAACCAGGCCCATCCCCAAGCGCGTCCGCTCAGCGGCCGCTGCGGGCCCAGGCCAGGCGCTGCAACGCGGCGCGGATGTGGTTCTCCACGGTGGTGACCGACACGCCAAGGCGACGCGCGATCTCGGCCTGGGTCAGGCCCTGCAGCCGATTGAGGCGGAAGATGGCGCGGGTCGGCTCCGGCAGGTGGCTGGCCGCATCGAGGACACGCTGCAGCTCATCCTGCGCCATCACCTGCTCTTCGGTGGACGTGGACGTAGCCTCGTCCGGTCCCCACAGGTAGTGATCGGCCAACAGGCGGTTGCGGCGCGTCGACTCGCGTCCATGATCGGTCGCCAGGTTGGCTGCCAGGCGGTACAGATAGGCCCTGGGATTGTCTATCAACGGGGCGTTGCCCACCCCGCGGGCCTTGAACCAGACAGCCTGGATCACGTCCTCCGCACCCGGGTCGCCCCCCAGGATGCGCTGCACCCGGCGCAGCAGCGCCGGCCGCTCTCGGATCAGCAGTTCGGTGAGGGTGGCGGCATTGGATGGCATGCGCGGAGCCGGTACGACGGGAGGGCGCCGCGCATGCTACACCGTCAATGCGAATCAGTCACGTTCTCATTTGAGAGAATCACAGGCAACCGATCAGCCCCTCGTGAATCGAAATGCGGCTGCCTGGCGGCGTGACATGGATCGCACGGACGGGCGCGGCCTGCTCCAGCGCACGGAGGAAGTCCTCAAGCCGTGTTCCCGTCGCCACGGGCAGTGGACAGGCGAAACTGCGCAGGTCGACATCGATCCGTCCATCATCAGCCACCGCGGTGGCGCTGCCGGCGAAGGTCCAGATGCAGCTCTGGATGGCGCCGCTCGCCGCATGCACCGAGCAGCGCAACCGCATCGGCAGCAGATTGCTGTATTCGCCTTCGCAGAAGGTGTCACCGCAGACGTGGTCAAAGCTCTGCCGCAGCGACCGTTCGACCGCCAGGAAGCGTTGCCACCCAGCCGCCTGGTTGGGGAACAGGCGTGCATCCACATAGGCCGGCGCAGCGTGTGCCGCGCCGGCCAGCCCCATCAGGCCTGCAAGAACACCCCTCTTCAGCGCGCGCATCAGGCGGCCCTCCCGGCATTGCCCGGCCGCCCCAGGCAGGTCGGCAGTGTGTCGAAGACCGTCACATCGGTTCCCGGGAAGGGCTCGAACGCGCCCTCCTCCTGCTCCAGCGTCGCGTGGAACACCTCCACCGGAATCCCCTCCCCAAGGGTGACGGGGCAGATCCAGCGCGCATTGTCCACCTGCACTTCGCCGCGGACCGGTTCGACCTGCAGCTCGCTGGCCACGATGCCCCAGGCGCAGTGGCGTACGGTACCGGCGTCGGCCTGAACGGCGCAGCGGAACGTCAGTACCCGGTAGTTGCTGTACTCACCTTCGCAGAAGGTGTCGGCGCAGATGCCGTCGAACTCGCGCACCAGCGACGCCTGCAACCGGTGGAAGCGGTCCCGATTGGCTTGGGGCGAGGGGTAGTCGACAAGGTCGACATGGCTGGCGTGTGCCAGCGCCGGCAGGGTTGCGAACAACAGGAACGTGCCGCAGCAGCGGGTTGTCCAGGACATGGCGGATATCTCCCAGGGAACGAGCCAGCAGCCTGCGCCGGCCGGCCTTCCGGGCCCATCGGGCAAGGCGGGCGCCGCAGGTCGTCCACCTGCGCAGCGGCCTGTAGGGGTCGCCCCACCTGCACAGCGGCCTGCAAAGGCATAAAATGGAGGGCTATCCGCCTACATCCCCACCTGGAGCACGACCATGGGTCTGGAACTCGTCTCGCCCGGCAAGAACCCGCCGGAAGAAATCAACGTCATCATCGAGATCCCGAAGGACTCGGAGCCGGTGAAGTACGAAGTGGACAAGGAAACCGGCGCGATCTTCGTCGACCGCATCCTGTCGACCCCGATGCGCTACCCGTGCAACTACGGCTACGTGCCCAGCACCCTGTGCGGCGACGGCGATCCGGCCGACGTGCTGGTGGTGCTGCCGCTGCCGCTGGTGCCGGGCTCGGTGGTGCGCTGCCGCCCGGTCGGCGTGCTGAAGATGAGCGATGAGGCTGGCAGCGACGAGAAGATCCTGGCCGTGCCGGTCGCCAAGATCTTCAGCGGCTATGCCCACGTGGAGGACATCGAGCAGGTCTCCAGCCACTGGCTGGAGCGCATCGGCCACTTCTTCGAGCACTACAAGGACCTCGAAAAGGGCAAGTGGGTCAAGCTCGACGGCTGGGGCGGTGCGGCGGAAGCCAAGCAGATCCTGGTCGAAGCGCACGCGCGCTACCTGGACGGCAGCAAGGCCTGATCCTGAACCGCGTCGCTCCGGTGTGTCCTGCCGGAGCGATGCGGGTCACGTTTCAACACCACGGCACAGCACTCCGGGTGCTGTATTAGGTAAATTGCGTCACTTCACACGTCGTCGACATCCAGCGTCGAGACAGCCAGGGGATTGTGTCGTGCGTATTCTGCTTGTTGGAGATGCAGCCAGCCTGCCGGCCGAGCTGACCGAATTCATTGCCGATCTTGGGGAAGACTGGCAGCCGTTGACCGCCGCCGACGGCCACACCGCGATGACGGCAGTGGCGACGCAGGGCGTGGACGCGGTGATCGTCTGCCCGCAGCTGCCGGACCTCAATGCCACCACCTTGCTGGGGCAGATCCGGACACTGCGCCCGGAAACCATCCGTATCGCCCTGGTCGATGCCCAGCACGGCAACCGGCCACCACCGGCGCGCCTGATCGGCGTTGCCCACCGCTTCCTGCCGCTGCCACTGGCGCCGGAAGTGCTGCTGGAGGCCTTGACCAGCCTGGAAGAGCTGCGCGAGGTGCTGGACAGCCCGCGCCTGCGTGATGCCATCGGCCGCATCGAGAAGCTGCCTTCGCCGCCACACCTGTACCTGAGCCTGACCCAGGCCCTGGAACACGATGACGATACCGACAGCGCCGACGTGGCCAAACTGGTCGCCGCCGATCCTGCCATCGCCGCGAAAGTCCTGCAGCTGTCCAACTCGGCCTTCTTCAGCCAGGGCCGCACCATCGCCGATCTGCGCACGGCGGTCACCCGACTGGGCCTGTCCACCCTGCGCGACCTGGTCCTGGCAAGCGAGGTGTTCTCGGCACCGACGCTGTCTGCGGCCGAACGCAACTCGCTGCAGCAGCGCGCCCTGCTCGCCTCGCGCCTGGCCGCCCGCCTGCTGCCCGATTCCAGTGCGGAACTGGGTGCCACCGCGGCGCTGCTGGCTGACATCGGCCTACTGCTGCCGGGCGTCCGCAACGAGCGCAGCGAGCCTGCGCTGGCCGGCGACCTCCGTCCCGGGCACGCCGAAGCCGGCGCCTACCTGCTGGGGCTGTGGGGCCTGCCGATGCCGATCATCGAAGCGGTGGCGTTCCACCTGCAGCCGCAACGCGCCACGACCCGCAGTTTCTGGGTGACCGGCGCGGTGCACGTGGCGCTGGCGCTGGTCAACGGCGATCCCGTTGACGAGGACTACCTGCAGCGCGCAGGCGTACTCAATCGATTGCCGCAGTGGCGTGAGCATGCCAATGCACTGATGGGGCTGACACCCACTGACGCCTGAGCGGCACGCGGGCGACTGCCGTCACCTCGCATGAGGGCGCGTCCAACGGACGCGCCCTTTTTTCTCTCTCAGCGCTGCGGACAGGCGTCCAGCACGCACAGACGCCATTGACGCTCGCACAGGGCCGGGGCGCTGCCCTTGGCCAGGCACTCCAGCCGGAGTTGCTCGCAGTACACACCGCCGCCGCAGACGATGATGTTCCGTGCGGACAGCGAGCCCACCAGCGTTGCATAGATCAGGACGGCGGCCGATACCTGGCGGAAAAGCGTGCGCTTCATATCCATCTCCCAGTGTCCGGTATTGGACGCACCTACTGTGCTGAATGCGACAAGAGCAGACAGTGACCGCACTCACTTTCCCGACCTGATCAGAATTCCCTTACAGAAACGAAAAGGGCGGACCTTGCGGTCCGCCCTCCTCGTTCTGCTATCGCACTTCGATGGATCAGAAGCGCTGGGTGTACTTCATGTACAGGAAGCGACCCACGTCGAAGCCGCCGTAGTAGGCGAAGCTCGAGTTCGGCTGGGTGAACATGATCGGACCCTTGTGGTCGAACACGTTGTTGGCGCCCAGCGCGATGGTGGCATCCCACGGTGCCTTCCAGCTGACCTGCAGGTCGTGGAAGGTGTTGGAGCCGGTCTTGCGCAGCGGCGACTTCTCACCGTTCTGGTAGCGGTCGGCGTCGTCGCACGGACGGTTGGCCACGCAGGCTTCGTTCATGCCCGAGTAGTAACGCGCGGTGTACGCCACGCCGAAGTCACCCTTCGACCAGGTCAGGCCCAGGTTCGAACGCACGCGGAACAGGCCCGGCTCACCGACACGGCCGATGGTGATGTTGTCACCGTCAGCGTTCTGGCCCTGCTCGTCGTACTTGGCCAGGTAGCTCGTCTGCCAGTCGATCGCGAACTGGCCGATGGCCAGCTCCGGCAGGCGGTACTTGATGCCCAGGTCGTAGCCCTGGGTTTCCATCTGGCCGAGGTTGGCCAGGCCGTAGGTCATGCCGTTGATGTGGCCATCGCCTGCACGGGTGTGCGCGGCGCAACGCGAAGCATCGCCCAGCACGTAGCAGTCACGCAGGATGCGGTCGACGCTGTCAGCGATGATCATGTCGCTGATTTCGTACTTGTACCAGTCCAGCGAGATGTCCAGGCCCTGCACCCAGCGCGGGCTCCAGACCAGGCCGACGGTGGTGCTCTTGGAGGTTTCCGGGGTCAGGTTCGGGTTGGCACCCGAGATGAACTGGTCCGGCGTCGCACACGGGGTCGAGGTGCACGGAATCAGGCCCTGGCCCAGCTGGGTGTAACCGACCGGGACGCCCGCCGCCGAGCAGGCCGCGTTGCCGTTGACCGAACCCGGCGCGGTGATGCCGCACGGATCGGTGTACGACTCGAAGCTGCTGCTCAGGCCACCGTACAGGTTGTCGATGGTCGGAGCACGGAAGCCCTCGGCCCAGGTACCGCGAACCAGCAGCTCGTCCAGCGGACGCCAGGTGAAGCCGAACTTCGAGTTCAGGGTGTCGCCGAAGTTGCTGTAATCCGAGTAACGGGTCGCAGCATTCAGGGTCAGTTCCTTGGCAAACGGCATGTCCGCCAGGACCGGCACGTTCAGTTCCAGGTAGACCTCGTCCAGCGAGTACTCACCCTGGGTGGTCTGCGCGCCCAGGCCGGTGGACTGGCCCGACTGTGCGAAGGCGTCCGGCGAGAAGCGGCCTTCTTCCTTGCGGTGCTCGACGCCCACGGCAAAGCCCAGGTCACCGGCCGGCAGGGTCACGATCGAACCCGACAGGTTGGCGGTGAAGCTGGTGGTCTTGGTCAGACCGGTATCGGTGAAGTACGGGAACAGGAAGTCCTGGGTGGCCTGGTCGGCCAGCGAACCGGCACCGGCAACGCCGAACGGCAGCAGCGGGTTCCACGGACGGCAGCCGCTGGTGGCGAGCGGATCGGACATGCTGGTACCGCAGCGGGCGACGCCATCAGCACCGATGAACGAAGCGCCCAGCGCCTGTTCCGATGCGATCAGGCTCATGTCACCGTGACCACGCTTGGTGGTTTCGTTGCGGTTCCACAGCGCGCCGACGTCCCAGTCGAAGGTCTTGCCGGCGAAGTCGAAGAAGCCGCTGATGCTCGGGGCGAAGCGCAGGGTCTTGACCTGGCTTTCGGTGGTGCGCGGCACTTCCCACAGACGGCGGCGGAAGGTCAGGTCTTCACCGGTCGGGTTGAACGCGCTGTCGGCCGACAGCGGGGTGTCGAAGGATGCCGACTGGTACGGATAGCCTGCGATCTGCTGGGTGGTGTTGCGCTCGTTGTAGAGCACGTCAGCGTTGAACGAGATCGCGTCGGTGAAGTCGTAGTTGCCGTTGACGTACAGCGACTTACGCTCGATACCGGTCTGCACCATCATCTGCTGGTTGGCATTGACGGCGTCAGCGGAGGTTTCCAGACGGTAGTCGGCGCGGTTGGCCGGGTTGCCGCCATCACGCAGGGTGTACCAACGCTGGTCGCTCGGGCCGACATAGCCCGGCTCGCCCTGCTTCAGGTTCGGGGTGACGCACGGGTCGCAGAAGCCACCCTTCTGGTTGATCGGGCTGGCGCCCGAACCCGGGTAGTTCGGGCCGGCGTTGCCGTCACGGCTGAACCAACGGTCCTTCGCCCACACCGGATCCTGCTTGGAGTACTCGGCGGACAGGGTGACACCGCCGCGCTCGCCCATGCTGCCGAGAGTGAACGAATAGGTTTCGGTGTCGCCGTCGCCCTTGCCGTACTGACCGACATAGACGCTGGCTTCAGCGCCGTCGAAGCGCTTGCGGGTGATCACGTTGACCACGGCCGCGATGGCGTCCGAACCGTAGATGGCCGAGGCGCCGTCCTTCAGGATCTCGATGCGCTCGATGGCGGCCATCGGGATCTGGCTCAGATCCTGGTAGCCGGCGGTGGTCGCGCCCAGGCGCTTGCCGTTCATCAGCACCAGGGTGCGCTGCGCGCCCAGGTTGCGGATGTCGACGTAGTAGCCACCGACGTTTTCGCCCGAAGCCAGCGACTCCGAACGGGAGATGGCCGGGGAGCCGGCCGAGGTCAGGTTCTGCAGGACGTCGGCAACCGAGGTGTAGCCCTGCTTTTCCAGGTTCTCACGGCTCAGGGTGACGATCGGCTGCTGGGTTTCAACGGCAGCGCCGCGGATGCGCGAGCCGGTGACCGAAATGCGGTCCAGGTCGGTGGTGCCCTTTGCTTCCGGTGCTTCCTGTGCGGAAGCGAAGGCGGGCGCCAGCGCCAGCGCAATGCCGGCCGGCAGCAGGCCGAACCGCACTGCGGGGTTACGAACGTTCATCAATCTCTCCAAGGTACGTGTTAGCAGCGTGTTAAAACACCCCAGCACGTTACGATTGCGTTGCAGCGCTGTATTTGCGCGAACCAACCAGAGACTTTGCGGATTGTGGCGGGAGCAAGCCGCCGTTTTCCCTGAAGCGCGAAGCGGACTGCCCGTAGCGGGCGCGGAACGCCCGGGCGAAGCTGCAGCAGTTGTCGAAACCACTGGCCGCGGCGACCTCCCCCACCATCATGTCGGTGTCGCGCAGCAGGTCGGCGGCGCGCTCCAGGCGCAGCCGTGCCGAAAGCGACTGCGGGCTTTCTTCATACAGGCTCTGGAACGTCTTGGAGAGATACCAGCTGGAGAAGTTGGTCAGCTCGGCCAGTTCGCCGATGCGTACGACGCGGTGGCTGTTGCCTTCCAGGTAGAGGCGGGCGCGCTGCATGCGACCGAACACCTGGCGCTTGCGGCTGCGCGAACGGCCAGGGCAGCGCTGCACGTTGTCGGCCAATCCACGCTGCAGGCCGGCCAGATGCAGCAGCAGCGGGCGCAGGTGCTGCGCCGGGTGGCCACTGGCCAAGGCATCACGCCACAGGCGCAGCGCGACGCGAGCGTCACTGCGGCCCATCCGGCCGCGGCCCGCGTACAGGCCGCAGTCGGCCATCTCCGCCAGCACACGCAGCGCTTCCACGTTCAGGTTCAGGCCGATGCACAGCCCGTTGCGCCCTGCCTGCACCAGCGGGCGCGATTCCTTCTCGAACGCGATCCATTCGCCGTGGCGCAGTCGGAAGCGCCCCTCCTTGGCCTCCACCCAGGAGCTGCCGCGCACCTGCATCCACACGGTGAAGCTGCTGCCCGCGGTCTGCAGGCTGCCGAGCCGGGCCACGCCCAGACAGGTCGGCACGACGTCATCGAGTGCCTTGTCCAGGGAGACGGATTGGCCACGATCGGCCAGTGAGAGTTGACGCATGGTGCACCACGGATTTGCCAAGTACAGGCCTCCGTTTTGCCCAATCAGGCGGCACCGCGTCAGGAAAGACCGACGAGATCGCCACGAATTCGCGGCGAGATCCCGACGAAAAATTTACGAAGGCCCATTTCCCTTGAACATCAACATCTTGGAGAAGGCCGGGAACAGCGCTGGCGCCTTTTCGGGCAGCCGCATCACGCCGATGTCGGCGCCATCACTGACTGCCAGAGCGACAAACAGGGCCGTCCCGTCTGCGCTGGCGCTGAGTCCGTTGCTCGCGCTCAAGCGCTGCGCGTCCAGGCAGCGCCCGGCATCCTCCTGCCCGGCGGCGATGCGGACGAGGATGGTGCTGCAGCGGGTGGAACTGCCGAGATAGCCGATGCTGTCGTGGCCGGCAACCGTCCACGAGCGGTAGCGCCAGCGGCTGGGTTTGTCCTCGCTGATCTGCCGCACGCTGTCCGGGGACAGCGCCGCGTCCGCCGCCCACAACCCCTCCGCCGCCAGGCGGGTGAACAGCACCCGACGGCCTGCGCGGTCAAAGCGGACCTGGGAGACGCCGTCGATGCTCGCCAGCCGCCGCCAGGGTTGGGTGCTGCGATCGAACAGACTGAGCCGCGTACGCTGGTCGGCATCACGTTCGACCACCAGCAGCTGCTCGGGCGTGGCGCCATACAGCGCCTGCAGCGGCTGTTCGGCGGGCACGGGCAGCGGTTGCAGACGCTCGTCGCGGGGTGCGATCTCGTAGACCACCGCGCGACCGTGTGCATCGCGCCCAACCACCAGAAGTTGCCGGCTGTCGGCCGACCAATCGGGGGCCTGCCGTGCTTCCGGGCGCAGCCCCTCGATCGGCCGCAGCGAATCGGGGCGTTGCATGTCCGCCCACCAGAGAGCGAAGCTGCCCGAGCGGTCAGAGGTGAATACCAGCTGGCGACCGTCCGGTGCTGCCATCGGTTGACCATCGCGGCCGCTGGACGCAAACAGGCGCTCCGGTTCACCGCCCTGCATCGGCACCTTGAACACGCCGAACTGTGCACGGCGATGGACGAAGGCCAGCATGCCGCCATGCCGCGATACCGCCGGCCACTGCGCGTCGTCCAGTCCGGCATCACGCAGCGTGCGCCGCTCGATGTCGAGGTAATAGAGCCGCACCTCGCTGTCGACCCGGCGGCCGAACACGATGGTGCGGCCGTCGCCAAGCCAGGCCCATCCGCGCAGCTCAGCCGACTCGCTGGTCAGCTGCTCCGGCGTACCACCCGCGGCAGGAACCCGCCACAGGTCGCCCATCTGCGGGTTGCGCACGAACACCAGCCATTTGCCGTCCGGCGAATAGCGCGGCGCGTAATCGAAATCGTCCTGATCGACGGCGTACTGCAGCGGCTGCCACTGTCCGCTGGCCAGATCGAGTACTCGGATACCGCGGTGGGCATAGCGGCCCACCATGCTGCCGAATACCAGGCCGCGCCCGTCGGGTGTCCAGTCGAAGCTGAGCAGCTCGGTGCCATCGCAGCGCGTGGCCTGGCGCAACGCGCCGCCGGTCGCACTGGCGATCAGCACCTGACAACCCCCATCGGCGGAGAAGCGGGCAAAGGCGATGTCGCGTCCATCCGGCGACCAGTTCGGGAAGCGATCAACCGCACCCTCAGGAGGAACAAGCAGCTGCCGCGCCGGCGCGTTGCCGGACGTCTGTACCTTGATCGCACCGCCGCCCAGGCCATCCTCGCTGGCACCTTCGTAGGCCACCTGCGAACCATCCGGCGACAGCGTGGGATAGGTTTCGAAGCCTGCGGTGGCGGTGATCAGCCGATAGGGCCGCTGCGGGCTGCCGATCACCCGCGTGCCGTTCTCCACCGCCGCCTCCACCGGAGAGCTGGCCGGCGCACGGCGCAGCAGCAGGACCGTCATCACCAGCAGTGCGGCCAGCATCAACAGGCCCAGCACCAGCAACAATCGACGTCGCAGGTAGCGCCAGCGACGGCGTCGCATGTCCTCCGGGGCTGGCGTGTGCACTTCCACGACCGCGTTGGAATCGCCAGCCGCGCCTTCGGCCTCGACCGCCAGTTCCGCTTCGGGCTCGGGCATGGCCTGCACCGGCACGCGCAGGC
Source organism: Stenotrophomonas sp. STEN008 (assembly GCF_056760435.1). Lineage (NCBI taxonomy): Bacteria > Pseudomonadati > Pseudomonadota > Gammaproteobacteria > Lysobacterales > Lysobacteraceae > Stenotrophomonas > Stenotrophomonas sp. STEN008. The sequence goes on from NZ_JBRRET010000006.1 coordinate 154,413, forward strand.
GGTAGCCGGTCTTGGCGATCGTCTCGATATACGCCTGGCCGTTGTCATCGTCGTTGGCGAAGGCTTTGCGCAGCTGGGTGACCGCCTGCGTCAGCACATCGTTGGTGGGCAGCGTATCGGGCCACACCTCGGCGAACAGTTCTTCGCGGGTGACCACGCGCCCGGGTTGCCGCAGCAGCACACGCAGCACGCCCAGCGCCTTCGGCGTCAGCCGGCGCGGGCGACGCGCGCCGGCAACTTCGACCTCTCGCGAGGACAAAGTGACGACACATTCGCCAATCCGGATCCGATCAGATTCGGTGGGCTGGATTTCGCTGCGGTTCATTTTTTGCTAAACAGTAGAGACAGTTTCCGGGCAGTGTTCGCCTTCGATACCGTCCCCAACGGGGAACAGCGAAAAGCCAGACTCCGCACAAAGCATCGGCGCATACCGCAAAAACAATGGAGCGCGCGAATACTAGCCTATGCCGGTTACCTCGCCTATCGCGTGGTCGACATCAGGCTCTCTCTCGCCGACGCATTCACATAACTTCGCACCATCATTCGCGCCCTTTCGGGCGCGAAATTTTTATCTGCCATTCATTTTCAGAAGCGCCGCAGCATGGTCAATCCGACCAGCCGCGAAACCACCAAAGCCACGTACATCACGCCTGAGAACTGCTCCAGCATGACCAGTGCGCGTGCCTGCGGATGCAGCGGCACGACATCGCTCAGGCCGACCCCGGACAGCAAGCTGAAGCTCAGATAAAGCAGCTCCATCCAGCTTCGCTGAGGTCCCTCGCTGCTGCCCTGGAAGCTGCCCGGATACCACTGTTGGCACACCCCAAATGCGAAGGCGAATGCCCACGCGAGCAAGGTGAAGGTGGCGCCGGCCGCGAACAGTTCGTCGCGGGTGACTTTGTGGTCCTGCAGCATGTAGGCGATCAGGGCGCCGGCCGTATAGAAGTAGAGCAGGCTCTCCAGCAGCTGCGCGGTGGTCACCAGCGCGGCGCGGTCCAGCAGCGCGCCGGCGATGGAGAACACCACCGCCGGAATCGCCAGCAGCAGTGCCAGCCATGTACCCAACGGGCTGCGCTGGACCACCCACAACGCCAGGCCCAGCACCGCCATTCCAAACATGCCCAATGCGGCGCGGCCGGCGGCCGTGTCGTCCAGCGCGGGATACAGCATCACCGCCAGCAGCTGCGCGCCCAGCAGCCACGCGGACGGATGGCGGCGGGCGATGGCCAGCCAGCGGGTGGTCACGGCAACAGGCATGGCGTCCCTTCCCCGGAAAGATGGGCGGAGGATAACGGGATGCGCGTGAGGCGCGCGATGCAGCGCCGCCGGGGCACGCCCGGCGACGCCAGTCCGATCAGCCCTGCTGGTAGACCTCCGCGCCCGCAGCGCGGAACTGCTCGGACTTCTCCTTCATTCCGGCCTCGGCGTACTCGCGCACGTCCTGGGTGATCTTCATCGAGCAGAAGTGCGGCCCGCACATCGAGCAGAAGTGCGCCAGCTTGTGCGCGTCCTTGGGCAGCGTCTCGTCATGGAATTCCTTTGCCTTCTCCGGGTCCAGCCCGAGGTGGAACTGGTCTTCCCAACGGAACTCGAAGCGCGCCTTGCTCAATGCGTTGTCGCGGACCTGCGCGCCCGGATGCCCCTTGGCCAGGTCGGCCGCATGTGCGGCGATGCGATAGGCCATGATGCCGTCGCGCACATCCTGGCGGTTGGGAAGGCCAAGGTGTTCCTTCGGCGTCACGTAGCAGAGCATCGCGGTACCGAACCAACCGATCATCGCTGCGCCGATGGCACTGGTGATGTGGTCATAGCCGGGCGCGATGTCCGTGGTCAGCGGCCCCAGCGTATAGAACGGAGCCTCACCACATTCGCGCAGCTGCTTGTCCATGTTTTCCTTGATCAGCTGCATCGGCACGTGCCCGGGACCTTCGATCATCGTCTGCACGTCATGCTTCCATGCGATCTTCGTCAGCTCGCCCAGCGTTTCCAGCTCGCCGAACTGCGCCGCGTCGTTGGCGTCTGCGATGCAGCCCGGGCGCAGCCCATCGCCCAGCGAGAAGGTCACGTCGTAGGCCTTCATGATTTCGCAGATGTCCTCGAAGTGCGTGTAGAGGAAATTCTCCTTGTGATGGGCCAGGCACCACTTGGCCATGATCGAGCCGCCGCGACTGACGATGCCGGTCACCCGCTTGGCGGTCAGCGGCACGTAGCGCAGCAGCACGCCGGCATGGATGGTGAAGTAGTCCACGCCCTGTTCGGCCTGTTCGATCAACGTGTCGCGGAAGATCTCCCAGGTCAGTGCCTCGGCACGGCCATCGACCTTCTCCAGGGCCTGATAGATCGGCACCGTGCCGATCGCCACCGGCGAGTTGCGGATGATCCACTCGCGGGTCTCGTGGATGTGCTTGCCGGTGGACAGGTCCATCACCGTATCGCCCCCCCAGCGGATCGCCCACACCAGCTTCTCCACTTCCTCGGCAATGCCGGATGACACCGCGCTGTTGCCGATGTTGGCGTTGATCTTGGTCAGGAAGTTGCGGCCGATGATCATCGGCTCGCTTTCCGGATGGTTGATGTTGTTGGGCAGCACCGCCCGGCCACGGGCGATTTCGTCGCGGACGAACTCCGGGGTGATGATCTTCTGGATGAATGCGCCGAAGGCTTCGCCCGGATGCTGCTGCAGCAGGCCTGCATCGCGGATCGCGTCCAGCCGCTGGTTCTCGCGGATGGCGACGAATTCCATCTCCGGCGTGATGATGCCGCGGCGCGCATAGTGCATCTGGGTGACATTGCCACCCGCACGGGCGCGGCGCGGCAGGCTGCGGGCCGGGAAGCGCACCGCATCGAGCTTCGGGTCGTGCTCGCGATCGCGGCCGAAGGAAGAGCTCAGGCCATCAAGCTGTTCGGTGTCACCCCGCGCTTCGACCCAGGCACGGCGCAGGGCCGGCAAGCCCGCGGACAGGTCGATGCGCACGTCAGGATCGGTGTAGGGGCCGGAGGTGTCATACACCGTGACCGGCGCGTTCTCTTCGCCGCCGAACAGGGTCGGCGTGCGGCTCAGTGTGATCTCGCGCATCGGCACGCGCAGGTCCGGGCGCGAGCCGGTGACATGGATCTTGCGCGAGCCGGGAATCGGCCGGGTCACGGATTCGGAGAGTTGCTGGGCCTGTTGCTGCAGGGCGGAGAGCTGTGCGTTCATCGGGCATCGTCCAGGAGGGTCAGGGACGAAGCGGCGGCGCACTGCCCCCGCACGCGGACGGCCCTTGGGCCGCGTCCGGGTTCGGTTGCATTGCAAAGCTTCCCTACGCCGGTATGAGCCGGATCAGGTTCCAAGGGACTGTCTCAACCGTGGCCGATGGCCGCGGTACCCCCGCTTCTTGCCGGCATTAGACCATAAGAAGTCCTGCAACAGGGCGAGCCCACGGGGCGGCTGCGCGTCACGCGCCATTGATGAATTAACGCAACCATGACGTCGCGTTCAGTAACGTGCACGCGCATCGTGTCGCTGCGACCGATGACGCATCGCCGCCATCGCGGCCCCTGCCCGGCTAGCGCTCGAGTGCCGCCGGCCCCTCGCTGCAAGCATTTGCTCGCTCCCTCAATCCCTTTGATCGGAGAAGCTCCTTCATGGTGTTTCGTGTTTCCATCGCACTGGTCCTGTTGCTGGTGCTGCTTGCCGGCGTAGCGCCCGGTCCCTTCAACGCCGTGGTGCAGAGCATCCTCGGCGAACTCATCCGCGGCATCGGCTGGCTGTACCTGCTGGTGGTGTTCCTGGCGCTGGTGTTCCTGATGTACCTGGCGTTCGGCCGCTTCGGCAACCTGCGCATCGGTGGCGAAGACGCCGAACCCGAATTCTCGCGGGCCAGCTGGATGTCGATGCTGTTCGCCGCCGGCATGGGCATCGGCCTGGTGTTCTGGGGGGTGGCCGAGCCGATCTCCCACTTCAGCAAGCCGCCGGAAGGACTGGCACCGGAAAGCATGGACGCCGCACGTGCAGCGATGCGCTATGCGTTCTTCCACTGGGGCCTGCATCCGTGGGCGATCTACGCGCTGATCGGTCTGGCAATGGCGTGGTTCCAGTTCAACCGCAACGGCCGCGGGCTGGTCAGCGACATGCTGCAGCCGATCATCGGTCATCATCATCGGGGCTGGATCGGACGGATTGTCAACATTGCCGCGGTGGTGGCCACGGCAATCGGTGTGGCCACCACGTTGGGCTTCGGCACCATCCAGATCGCAGCCGGCATGCAGCGCGTGTTCGGCGTGCATGCCGGTGTGCCGCTGCAGCTGACCATCATCGCCGTCGCCTTCGTGCTGTACATGGCCTCCACCCTCAGCGGCGTGGAGCGCGGCGTGAAATGGCTGTCGAACTTCAACCTGGCGCTGGCCGCCCTGCTGCTGGCACTGGTCCTGGTGCTCGGGCCGACCGGCGCGATCTTCAATACCTTCACCACGACGCTGGGTTCCTACCTGAACCAGCTGGTGACGATGAGCCTGCGCATGTCACCGTTCTCCTCCAGTACGTGGGTCGCCGACTGGACGATCTTCTACTGGGCCTGGTGGATTTCCTGGGCACCGTTCGTGGGTTCGTTCATCGCGCGCATCTCGCGTGGCCGCAGCGTGCGCGAGTTCGTGGTGGGCGTGGTACTGGCGCCGACGCTGCTGGGCTTCTTCTGGTTCTCGGTGTTCGGTGGCACCGCGATCTGGTCGCAGATCTTCGGCCATGCAGACCTGGTACAGGCGCTGGGCAATGGCTATGAGACCGTACTGTTCACCCTGTTCGACAGCATGCCGCTGCCATTGCTGCTGTCGTGCATCGCGCTGGTTCTGCTGATGATCTTCTTCGTGACCTCGGCTGACTCGGCGGTGCTGGTGCTGGCCAGCATGTCCACCGACGAGGCAGGCGACCCGCCCGCCAAGCGCAAGCTGGCCTGGGGTGTGGGCATCGCACTGATCGCAGGTGCGTTGCTGCTGGCCGGCGGCCTCGACGCGCTGCAGGGCATGATCACGATCTCGGCACTGCCATTCGCGCTGCTGATGGTGCTGGTGATGGTCTCGCTGTACCGGGTACTGGACCAGGAGTACACGCGGGAGCGGCGGCAGGCACAGCGCCAGCGGCACATGATCGATGCGTGGATCGCGCGCGAAATGGCGGCACAGGAAGAAACCCAGGCCGAAGCAGCGCGCGCGCAGGATTCGGATTGAGGGTGTTCGGCAGCCTGCGCCGGAAAAACACGAAGGGGTGGGGTACCGTTACACTGGGAGACGGCTACCCCCCCCACCCCCCACCCCCCGCAGTTTGCCGTTGGGCTTCCCCTTCTTCTTTCCCTTCCGGGCCTCCCGCGCCCGGAAATGGGCGGGGGGCGGGGGGGGGGGCCGCCCGGGGGCGTCCGCGGCATGGATGCCGCGGCCAAGCCTACAAG